>CAYLLE010000130.1:0-10185 GCA_964384485.1 uncultured Spirochaetales bacterium
TTGATATATTTAAAAATAATGTAAATGGTTTTGCAGTTAATAAGAAATCTACAGAAGATATGCAAAATGTTATAGAAAAAATATATAAAAGAGAGAAAAGGAAGTTATTACTAGAAATTTCAATTGATAATGTTAATATAGCAAAAAAAAGTTTCACTAAAAAAATTTTTTGTCAGAATATTGAAAAGATAATCAATAATATTTTGAATCAGGATAAATAAAAAATAATCTAAGCCCAGTCCTTTGTTGAATAATGTTTTACAAACAAATCCAAATACACCAAGGAGCCCTGTGTGTCAATATAGATGACGCCTCAACTGAGGAAAGGGAGTCATCAAATGCGATACAGTTCAGGAATGAAAGCAGCAATTATCAAACGAATCTTACCGCCTAATGAAAAGTCTGTGGTTCAAGTGAGCCAGGAAACAGGGGTCAATGCAGGAACGATCTATCACTGGAAAAAGCAGGCGGCAGAAGGTATGATAGGTGAGGGAGATGGAGAACTTCGGCCACGTGATCGGAATCCTGGTTGAGTGTAACCAAAGCCGAAGGGACCATTATATATCAAAATGATCCACAAACAGTATACACCGGATTTCATATGGGAAGAACGCCGGAAAATGATCCCGATTTTCCAGCCATTGATATTGTATTTGAAGTAACTGATCGAACAGATAGCACAAAGCTGCTATGGCCGGATGTTGAAGTTCAGACGTTCTGGACACCCTCTATGAACCGCCGGAAACTGTTCTTGTACTGTATCACAAACACGGCCTTATATCAGAACATTTCTATAGCGAACTGAAAACAGACATGAATTTTGAACGGCTACCTTCAGGAAAATTTGCAAAGAAGTCCTAAATGAACCAAATTAGTTGCAATAGTGATAACAAATCTCTAGTATCATTTTCTAATATTTTACTAATTTTTGCTGCCTTTCCTTTTATTACTATCCTTCCTTTAGGTACAGATACGCAACCTTACACGTTGCTTGTTTCAATAGTGGTCTCAACCTTTTTGATGTTATTCGTATACCGTCTGCCCAAGCATATTTGGTCGCTTTTTTTTGTTTTTGTTTTCTCATTAATTCTTTTAATACCAAGCAAAATTACAATGGAATCTGTAAGAAGCGTTGCTAATTATGCTAGTATCTTTATTATTTCTTTAGCGGTTTACGAATTAACAAAATATAATGGTTTCTTAAATAAAAAGATAATTTATATCATTATTTTTATATGGGGAGGGGTTGGTTTAATACAATTATTAACAGGGATACAGATCGGTACTCAATTTGTATCACGGACAACAGCTTTTCGAGGTGGAGGTAGAGGAGTCTTGTCATTAGCACCAGAACCTACCCATTATGCAATAATCTGTCTGTTATTATTTATTCTTGTAAGAATCGGAGGCATAGTTGGTAAGTTAGATAAAAATGATGTAACAAGGATGTCTTGGATTTTATTCTTTCAGATTTTTTTATTAGCTCAATCATCATTAGTGGTTTTAATAATATTTGTTTGGCAAGTTTTTAAATTTATAACGAAGGGAAACCTTATAAGAGGAATATGGGTTATATTATCATTGTTTGGAGTCTATTTTCTTGTCCGGATAATTGTACTAAATGTCCCATTTGGTTCTCTCTCTAGGCTTATGATAGTGTTTCGTTTGATAATTCGTCAGCCTTTTTTATTTTTTAAATTTGATGCAAGCGCAAATGATCGAATATCACACATTTTTTTCTCATTTAAAGGTTTTTTTGAAAATTTTGGTATTCCTCATGGGTTCAATAATTTCGCATCTTATTTGCAGTCGACACTGATATCCTATCGGGATATATTTTATAGAGTTTCGGTAGGTAATAGAATCATGAGTGGTTATGGAGCTGTACTCTTCGAATTAGGAATAATTGGTCTTATAATACCAATAAATATACATATCATAATTAATAAAGTATTAGATAAATATAAAAAATCTGAAGAAAAACATCTATTATTTTTAATACACCTACTGCTATTAATGGCGCTGCCGATAGCTACTCCTCTTGTTGGTGTTATTTTTGGGTTTGCTCTTTATCATTCTAATATTAAAACAAGCAAGGTTAAGAATAATTGAAAATATCATTGATTACAGCTACATGGAATAGTGAATCATCAATAAGACCTACAGTAAATTCTATTAATAAGCAACAACAAGTGGATATTGAATTTATTGTTGTAGACAAAGAGTCTACTGATGCAACAATTAAAATTATTAAAGAAAATTCAGTTAATCGGCCACTCATTATTTGTGAACAAGATTCTGGAATCTATGAAGCTTTAAACAAGGGAATAAAGAAGGCCAGTGGTGATATAATAGGATTTCTCCACAGTGGAGATGTTCTAATGGATGAGAATACACTCCAATTAATAGAAAGTCAATTTGGATGTTCGTCTGTCGATGGAGTATATGGAGATATAGTTTTTCATGACGAATCAGGTCGCATTTTACGTCAATGGAAAGAAACAACTTCTTTTAAAAGCATAAAGTGTGGTTGGGCCCCCCCGCATACCAGTTTGTTTTTAAGAAAATCTTTATATGATCGATTTGGCCTTTTTGATACAGCATTCAGAATATCTGGGGATTATGAA
Organism: uncultured Spirochaetales bacterium; assembly: GCA_964384485.1. Lineage (GTDB taxonomy): Bacteria > Spirochaetota > Spirochaetia > CAYLLE01 > CAYLLE01 > CAYLLE01. Next base: position 2,628 of record CAYLLE010000130.1, read on the forward strand.
TTTATGGTTAGAATACTTAAACAAGCTGATGTTCGTCTCTGTTATATTCCTAAAGTTCTAGTCTCTATGAGTACAGGAGGAATAAGTACTAAGAAAGACTTGAGATTATTTGTTCTAAAATTGAAAGAGGATCTCAAAGCGGTAAAACTAAATAAATTGCCTTTTCCATACTTCAGTATTTTAATGAAGAGGCTTCGTAAGATAAAACAGTTTCTGAAGAGGTAATTCTATGCCCACAGCACTTATAACCGGTGTAACAGGTCAAGACGGCGCGTATCTCAGCGAACTGCTTCTAAAAAAGGGCTACCAAGTTCATGGGATAAAGCGGCGAGCTAGTTTATTTAATACCGACCGGGTTGACCATCTCTACCAGGATCCCCATGAACAGAATGTGCGGTTCAGGCTGCATTACGGAGATCTCACCGACAGTACCAATCTAATCCGGATCATTCAGGAAGTAAAACCGGATGAAATTTATAATTTAGGCGCACAAAGTCATGTTAAAGTAAGTTTTGAAACACCCGAATACACTGCCAACTCCGATGCTCTTGGAACTCTGCGGATTCTTGATTCCTTGCGTATTTTAGGACTAGAAAAAAAAACCAGGTTCTACCAGGCATCTACCTCTGAATTATACGGGAAAGTTCAGGAAGTTCCTCAAACAGAAACCACGCCTTTTTACCCGAGAAGCCCCTATGCGGCGGCTAAACTTTACGCGTACTGGATTACGGTTAATTACCGGGAGAGTTACGGAATACATGCCTCCAACGGCATTCTCTTTAATCATGAAAGTCCTATACGGGGAGAAACTTTTGTAACAAGAAAAATTACCCGGGCCGCGGCGCGGATTAAGCTGGGGCTGCAGAAGAAACTTTTCCTTGGGAATCTCGACGCCAAACGGGATTGGGGATTTGCCGGAGATTATGTAAAAGCAATGTGGATGATGCTTCAGCAGGATAATCCGGACGATTTTGTGATTGCTACAGGCCGAATGCACTCTGTTAGGGAGTTTGTTGAAGCGGCATTCCAAAGAATTGGTATTTCCATCGAATGGCAAGGCAAAGGAATCGAAGAGGTAGGTATTGATTCAAAAGGAGTCACTGGAAAAGCCGGGAATGTTCTGGTACAAGTTGACCCTAAGTATTTCCGTCCTGCGGAAGTGGAGCAGCTCTTGGGAAATCCCGGCAAGGCAAAAAAAATATTAGGTTGGGAACCGGAAATATCATTTTCGGACCTTGTCGCTTTGATGGTTGATGCCGATCTGGAAGATCAAAAACGGGAACAGTATCTAAAAGAAGGCGGATACCGGATCAAGAATTATTATGAATAGAGAAAGCAGAATTTTTGTTGCCGGTCATAGAGGAATGGTGGGCGGCTCTGTTCGGGGTATGCTTAATGCTAAAGGGTATAAAAACCTGTTAACCCGGAGCAGTAAAGAATTGGACTTACGAGAGCAGACTGCGGTCCGTAATTTTTTCCAAAATGAAAAACCGGAATATGTATTTCTGGCTGCCGCTAAAGTCGGCGGAATACTGGCTAACTCCGAAGCAAAGGCTGAATTCTTCTACGATAACGCCATGATCGCGTTAAATGTCATTCATTCAGCTTTTGAAAGCGGTGTTAAAAAATTGGTTAACCTCGGTTCTTCGTGCATCTATCCGAAGATGGCTCCGCAGCCTTTAAAGGAGGATTATCTTTTAACCGGACCTTTGGAGCCGACTAACGAAGGATACGCTGTCGCAAAAATTGCCGCCATTAAACAATGCGGGTTTTATAATCAGCAGTATGGTACCGATTTTATCTCGGTAATGCCTACGAATTTATACGGATATAACGATAATTTTGATCTTACTTCGAGTCATGTGCTGCCCGCCATGATACGGAAGTTTCACGATGCCGTGGAGTCCGGTGGTTCCGTAACCTTGTGGGGTGACGGCACTCCCATGAGGGAGTTCCTCTTTGCTGATGATCTTGCGGAAGCGGTTATCTTTTTGATGGAAAACTACCACGCCTCTGACATTGGAGAATTAGTCAATATAGGAACCGGGAAAGATATAACGATTAAAAATTTGGCGGAATTAATTTCGGATGTTGTCGGATATAATGGTGATATTGTTTGGGACACATCTAAACCGAACGGTACACCCCGTAAGGTACTGGATGTATCCAAAATAAATAACCTCGGATGGAAAGCGTCGACAAATTTAAAAGAGGGAATTGAAAAAACATATGCTTGGTTTTTGGAAAACAGGCCGGGTGGTGAATGAATCTATTTGACATCTGCGTAATCGTAGCTTCCGATCCTGAGCAGGCGGAAATCTTCCGCAAAATGATAGACGTCCGGATAGCGGGAAAACTCTATCCGGCGCAGATAGAATTCCGGGTCCTTTCTGATCCTAAATGCGGAAGAGTAGGATCCGGCGGGGGGACATTCCATGCATTGTCTCAGATAGAAGAAGCCGGTAAAAAGAAAGTCCTTATGATTCACGCCGGCGGAGAAAGCCGGCGTCTTCCCTGTTTTGTCCCGGAAGGAAAGCTATTCGCGCCGGCACCTTCACCGTCTTCTTCTATTATAAGTCCGGTTATGCTGGACCTGATTCTGAGTCTCTACATAAAATATCCCTGGAACCGTGGTGAACTGGTAATTATTACCGGTGATGTGGTAATTGATTTTAGCACTGATTCGATTCCCCCTGACCGGGAGGATGTCTGCGGATTTGCGGCTCCAGCCTCTTTCGAGCAGGGATCCCGGCACGGCGTATTTCGTTTTGATCGCAGCCGCGAACGGGTAATCGACTTTTACCAAAAAGCTGAAGAAGCGGTTTTACGGAAAAATACTGCACTTGAAGGCACCGATTCCTGTCCTTTGGATATCGGCATAATATCTATGTCACCACAGGGCATAAGTGTTTATAAAAAACTGGGCGATATTTTAAATCGGAATGGTGATCCGCTGAAAAAACGGATAGCTTTGGGAACTACCAGGTTTGATTTATACCTGGAGTTTATGACTGCCTGTCTCAAAGATATTCATGAGGAGGAATATTTAGCCAAAGTTGCAAAGAAATCATCTCTCGAAGAATATGAGTTAAAGCAAATTTACTCCCTCTTTAAACAGACATCCCTTAAAGGAGTTCTTACCAAAGATACTTCTTTCATTCATTTCGGCAGTGCCGGAGAATATCCTGCGGCTTGCAGGCAGATACTCGACAAAGGATTAGTACTCTTTTATCAATGGCAGCCGCCAGAAATGTATCCTGTATATAAAAAACCTGGGCTTGTTTTTAATTCTGATGCTACTGTTGAAAAAACCCATGCTGGAATAGAGGAAAACAGCGGTGGTATTACATTTTCCGATGAAGTATCAGGAGCTGATTGGTTTTATACCGGTGGTCCGAAACTGGAGTTCAAATCACCCATTTGTGAGGGATTCTTGATCGATGTCCGGTCGGTTACAGAGGGATTTTGTTTTTGTATATATCATAGAAATGACAGCTTTAAAGAGACCCCGTTCAAGGAAGCATTTTGGTGCGGAGTAAAAGTTCAGCAATGGCTTGAAGAACGGAGAATTAAAGCATCTGATTTGGGAATACCGGAAGATAGGGAGTTCAATCTGTATAAAACACCCTTTTTCCCTGTTCTTGAATCTGAATTGCTTGATAAAGCAGGACACTTTTTGCCCGGATTCTGGGACAGCCGTATATGTGACAATAACTGGAAAGAAAAATATCTTCGATTAAAACGGTATTCCCTGACCGAACTTAACATGATGACTGACCCGGTTAAGCGGGATCAGGAACGCACTGTCAGACGCATTAATACAATAAAAAATAAGATTCTAAACTCCTCCGGTTGGTTCTCTATTAGCTCCCGCGATTTCAGACTGGTGTTTAAAGATGCACCGAGTAAAGAAATCACCTTGCTTTTTTCCATCTATAAAAATACAAATGATCCGCTTTTAAAAAGCTACCGGCGGACATTGCTGATAGATTCACTTCCAAAGTCTAAACTGCCCGCAGAACTTTCTTCTCAAGTTGATATCTCCTACGTAGAGAAGTCTGTTAAAAAAATATCCCTTTCCCGCGGAGTAAAACAGGATCAGATTGTTTGGTCCCGCAGTCCTGTACGTTTTGATTTAGCCGGAGGATGGACCGATACTCCTCCGTATACTCTCCGGGAAGGCGGTGCCGTTCTCAATCTGGCCGCAGATTTAAACGGACAACCGCCTATACAAGTATTCTGCCGGCCTTCAAAAGAAAAACATATCCGCTTTCACAGTATCGATTTGGGAGTGACCGAAACAATAACAACATTCAGGGCGTTGGAAGATTACAATAATCCTACAAGCCCCTTTTCTCTGCCGAAAGCTTCAGCTGTTCTGCTGGGTATTACTAAACAATCATCCGGAAAAGAAAACCTGTCGTCATTCCTCGACCTGATCGGATGCGGACTGGAAATGACGCTCCTTTGCGCGGTGCCTAAGGGGTCGGGATTGGGAACCTCTTCAATCTTGGCCGCTGCTATACTTGCCGCGCTCCATAGGTTTTTCGGCAGATTTGTCCCCCGCGAAGAACTGTACCGCCAGGTATTGCAGGTTGAACAGATGCTTACCACCGGGGGAGGATGGCAGGATCAGATCGGCGGAGTTGTGGGCGGTATCAAGCTGATTGAAACTGCTCCCGGTATGCGTCTGCTGCCTGCCTTGTATCAGCTGGATCCGTATCTGTTTACGGAGCCGGCGTATCATGCTAAGTTTACTTTATTTTATACCGGAGTGACCCGGCTTGCAAAAAATATTCTGCAGGAAGTAGTTCACAATTTTAATACTCTGAATCCCCGGTATCTTTTCACTTTCAGATACATTACCGATCTGGCAAAAAAATGCCGGGATATCATTGCCCGGAGGGATTTGAATGGTCTTGGTGTCGTGCTCAATGAATCATGGAAATCTAATCTCATGATTCATCCCAGTACAACAAATGAGCAGGTACAGGAGATTTTAACTTCCGTGGAAAGTTATTATTCAGGAATGAAGCTTCTCGGTGCCGGCGGTGGTGGATATGCCTTATTTCTCTCTCCGACAATCGAGGACGCTGAAAAGTTGAGAGATACACTTTCCGCTAGATCCCGTGATGATAAAGCAAGACTTGTAGATTTTTCCCTTAATCCTGACGGATTGCGGGTAACTGTTAGTTAGAATCGTTACAGCCCAAGTGGTAACCGCTGGTCGTCCATTTCTGATATTTGCGGAACATTCAAAAATAAAGGACTTAATATATGAAACTATCACCCACTACCATTGTACTCTGCGGCGGCAAAGGAACCCGCATGAACTCTCCCACCCTGCACAAGGTGTGTTTTGAAATTGGCGGCAAACCGGCCATTCACCGGACCCTTTCTTCGCTCATGGAAGCGGGGCTTTCCGATTTCATCGTTGTCCTGGGTTCCATGGCCGGACAGGTGATGGAATGTGTAGGCTCCGCCTTCGACGGTATCGCTTTTGCCTATCAGAAAACACCGTTAGGCACCGGCGATGCCGCGCGCACCGGAGTGGAACTTATAAAGGATCATGCTGATGACGATCCGGTCTTGGTCGTAATGGGTGATAAAATCGTTAACCCCGGTATCATAACCCGGATGATGGAGCAGTTCACCCGGGAGGATACGGACGCGGTCTTCGCTGTTCAGCCGAAGGAAGATTATCCTAAAGGGGGCAGGGTCGTTCTCGATTCAGCCGGCGGGGTGATCGGGATCGTCGAAGTCCGGGACGTAGAAAATGCCAAAGAATCCGGCAAACAAATCACAATCGGTGCCGAAACATACGCCCCGGAGACTGTGGAATCATCTCCCATTGTAAACGCGGCGGTTTACCTTTTTAAGCGGGACGTGATAATCCGGCTTTTAGACCGTCTTAAAACGGATAATGCCCAGGGGGAGTTCTATCTTACCGACGTTATCGAAATGATTGCCGAAGAGGGCGGCACGGTAAAAACCGTCACCATCGAGCGGGAAGAAGACATTCTGAGTTTCAACACCGTGGAGGAACTGCTTCAGGTGGAAGAAGTCATTCTGGGAAAAACGGCAGCCAAGGCTGTCTATTCTCCCCGGAAATGGAAGACCCCGTCCGAATGGATCCGGACAATTCAGTCGGATTCTCCGGAGGTGACGAATCAGTTTGAAGATATCTATGGAGAAGACACCGGGCTTATTGCGGTAAAGAAAAATGATTACCGGCAGATTCTCCAGGCATTCAGCGCGAAATATCCCGGAGACCGCAAAGTGATCATCACCCGGGCGCCCGGAAGGGTCAATCTGATGGGCCGTCATGTGGAACACCGCGGGGGCTGGGTAAATGTGATATCCATCAATAAGGAAATTATCTGCGTCGCTGCTCCCAGGGAAGATGATACGGTCCGGATCTCCAATGTGGACTCATCCTTTCCGGATGAGGAGTTTAGAATCGGGGAACATTTTAAATCGATGGATTGGCAGAACTGGCTCAGTTATCTGGACGCGAAAGAGACTCAGGAGATGGTCCTGAATGCCAAGGGTAACTGGGTGAATTATGTAAAGGCGGCGGTACTCCGGCTTCAGTACAAGGCCAGGGACCGGAAGCTGAACGGAATGGATATGCTGTTCCGGGGCGATATTCCCATGGCCGCCGGACTCTCTTCTTCATCCGCTGTTGTTGTCGCCACCGCGGAAGCGGCAATCGAAGCCAACAATCTGGAGCTGGAGCCTCAGGACTTTGTCGATCTCTGCGGAGAAGGGGAGTGGTTCGTGGGATCCCGGGGCGGTTCGGGAGACCATGCCGCCATGAAATTCGGGAACCGGGGAAATATTGCCCACCTGGGATTCTTTCCCTTCCGCTTCGAAGGGCTCATCCCGTTTCCCGAAGGGTGCAAACTTGTCATCGCCAACTCCTTTGTCAAAGCCAACAAGATGACCAATGCCAAGGACTTATTCAATCAGCGGATTGCTTCCTATGAGTTCGCTTTTTTCCTGTTCCTGGAAAAGCATCCGGAACTCAAGGAAACGGTAAAATATCTCAGAGACATCAATCCGGTCATTCTTAAAACGACGCCCAGCAAACTCTACCGGATGATTCTGGAGATCCCGGAATACGCGGCACTGGAAGAAATACGCCGGGTCCTTCCGGATGAATATACCGGGCGTATAAACCGGATCGTCGCGTCCCACACCGTCCCCGACGTCTACCCGCTCCGCGCGGTTCTCCTCTACGGTGTTGCCGAGTGCAAACGGTCCATGGACGCGAAGAAAATTCTGGATTCAGGTGATGTAGCCGGCTTCGGAAAACTCATGAACATCAGCCACGACGGTGACCGGATCGTATCTTACTTCGACGGTAACGAACAGCCTTTCGATTACGCGTATCCCGACGGGCGTGTTCAAAAGCTCATCGCCGGTTTGGCCAGCGAAGATCCCGAACAGGTCCTGAATGCCCAGGTCGAACGGCAGGGAGGCGGATACGCGTGTTCGGTCCCGGAAACCGACTTTATCGTAGATACCGCGTTAAGCGTGGACGGTGTTCTGGGCG
>CAYLLE010000131.1:0-10160 GCA_964384485.1 uncultured Spirochaetales bacterium
ATCGGTTTCGACGCGGCCAAGATGGAATGGACCAAGATGGTCAAAATCGGTATTATTGATCCCGCGAAAGTAACCCGTTCCGCGCTGCAGAACGCGGCATCGATTGCCGGTCTGCTTCTTACTACGGAGTGCGCGATAACTGAACTTCCGGAAAAAGAATCCCCCGCACCTCCTGCCCCCGGCGGCGGTATGGGAGGAATGGGCGGCATGGGCGGCATGGGCGGCATGATGTAATTGCCCGGGCCTGCTTAACCGAATAGCAGAGGGGGAGTCATAAAGGCTTCCCCTTTTTTTATTTTTTTAGTATTCTGTTAGCTGTAGATAGATATAAGCAAACAGCCGGAGGGTTTTTTGAAGAGGGAAGATTTTATTTTCACTCTTGGATATATGGGTAACGCTTCGTTGGTGGACAGCAGGGCAAAAAAGAAATTCGCTTCACTGTCAACAATGGAGCTGGCGGAAAAGGGTTTGTATAAACCCGCCTTTTGTTCGGCCCTGTATTCGGGCGATTCCCAGGAACTCGAACAGCTTATGGAGCTTCTAAAAGACCGGTTTGATCTGGAAGAGGCCAACGTTGAGCGTTTTAAAAGACTTTTCGGAGTATTCGGAGTGCCGGATAACATCGGACGGGTTATAACGGTATAAAAAAACCGGAATGTCCTGTATCCGGACAAGGGGTGAACTGTTCCGCTGGGTTCCGAAACTCCGATTGCTGCTTGACTGCACTGTGCATGTATGTTATTTTTCCAAAATCCATAAAACAAGGAAGTCATTATGAATGCATTTTTAAATAACCTGCCGACTTTGATCGGTGCTCCTGAAGCAGGAGCCGGCGCGGGCGCCGGCGCATCCGGATCAGGGCAGCTCGTTTCAACCATTGTTATCTTTGGTCTGGTTTTTCTGATTTTTTATTTTCTTCTTATCCGTCCCCAGAATAAAAAGCAGAAAGAGACAAAAAAGATGCTCGAAGCACTGAAGAAGGGCGACCGGGTTGTCACGATAGGGGGAATTCACGGAACCATCAATTCTATTAAAGGGGATAGAATCATTCTCAAGATTGACGGAAACACAAAGATGGAATTTTCCAGATCAGCTATTTCCGGAGTAGTTGAACAGTCCGCTCCGCAGAAAGCGGAAAAGCAGATTGAAGAAAAAGAGGAAGAGACAGATTCGGAAGCGGAAAAAACAGAAGAGTAACCGTTCCTTCGTACGGACAAGATCTGTGAATCCCGATTAAAATTCCTGAGGGATTCCGAATATTTAAGCCGGCAATTCTCTTACGGATCGGTCTGATTAAATTATAAATTATTTAGTCCAAAGAGGCTCTTTTAGAACAGCAGGTTTTAAAGGGCCTTTATATCAGATACATGGAAGACTTTTTTCAAAATTATTTTTTTTTGAAATTAGCTGCAAGGAAAACATTTTATGAGCTGGAGTTGCTGAAATGAGCAAAAGATTCAGATTGATTATAATAGTAGTACTCCTCGTGATCAGCGGGATATTTCTTTATCCCACAGCCCGCTGGTATTTTACCGTGCCCCAGGAGCAGAAAAATCTCGCTACAAGTTCGCGTATTCAGGCAAGAGACTACTCCAACAGGCAGGCCAGAGAAGATCTGGACCTCCTATTGGCCATGGACAAGGACAACGAGGTACCCGTAGATTTTCAATATCTTGTTCCTGTGGCTAAAGAAAATTACCGGGATGAAGGCCGATCGGTACCCGGTGAATGGACCGTGGAAACGCTCCTTGACGGATTTCAGGGGGAACAGGAAATATTTGATGCCATTGAGAGCGAATACTTCCAGGAAATTACCGACTTAAAAGAACTCCGTGACCGAATTCTTGAGCTGGGATTGGATTTGTCGGGAGGAATGAATGTTGTTCTCCGTGCGGACCGGGACAGCTTGGAAGAAAGAATTGGCCACACGCCGGATGATGACGAGATGAATCTGGCTATAGAAACGGCCATTGAAACGCTGAACAACCGGATTGACCAGTTTGGAGTCACCGAGCCTCAAATCCGGCGGCAGGGAACGCAGAACATCATCATTGATGTTCCCGGCGACACTGACCCCGACCGTGTTAATTCTTTCCTCATGGGAAAGGGAAGTCTGAATTTTCATATCGTCGACCGTGAGGCTACGGACCAGCTTGTTCAGCTCCAGAGAGAGACGCCGGGCTGGTCTCCGGAAATTTACGGAACACCCGATTTTATTCCCGCCGGAACTGTTGTCAGAGGTTATTATACCAAAGACCGGTTCGGAATAGATAAGCTGGTCCGGTATATTGCAATAAAGGAAGATGTTCAGGAGTTCGGTCTAGACGGAAGTCATATAACCGAGGCAGAAGTCATCCGGGGCTCCCTGACCAACAGACCTGAAGTTATTTTTACCCTGGATAATGAAGGTTCGGAAGATTTCTACCGGTTGACGCAGGCTCAGGAAGGGGAAGATTTAGCCATCGTTCTGGATGAAAAAGTTAAGGCGTACGCGACAATCCAGAATCCTATACCCAACGGCCGGGTAAGTATAACCGGTTTCGCTTCAGAAGAAGCTCAGAATATAGCAACTGTGCTCAGAACGGCGGCAATGCCGATTGATCTAGTCGTTGAATCGTACCAGTCCATCGGAGCCACTTTAGGTGAAGACGCTATTCGTGCGGGAGTTCGGGCGATAATTTTGGGGTTTGCATTGGTTATAGTCTTTATGGCCTCGTATTACAAGGGAGCGGGTTTTATCGCTGATCTTGCCCTAATTTTGAATCTGTTTTTTATCGTAGCCATCCTTTCGGTATTTAATCTTACCCTGACCCTTACCAGTATCGCCGGTATTATTCTTACGGTGGGTATGGCGGTGGACGCGAATGTGATTATCTTTGAGAGAATCAAAGAGGAATATCGGTTGGGGAAATCACCCAGATCGGCAATTTCCGCAGGATTCAAGAAAGCATTCTGGACCATTATGGACGCAAATATTACAACGTTTATAGCTGCAATTTTCCTCTCCCAGCTGGGCAGCGGACCTATCAAAGGGTTCGCGGTTACACTGGCGGTTGGTATTATTTCTTCAATTTTTACAGCACTTTTCGTATCCAGACTCATATTTGAATTCTTTGCCGAAGTACTGAAAAGAGACCGGCTGAGCATCAGTTGGAGGATTAAATGAAGAAGATAATTCAATTCACCAAACCCCGGTTTATCATGCTGGCTGTTTCTCTGGTGCTTATACTCGGCGGAATAGCGGGAACTGTCCTTCGAGGCGGTTTTAATCTGGGAATAGATTTCAGCGCCGGCATTAACCTGCGTGTTCAGGTGACACCGGCCGCGGAAGCTGACGTTGATATAAACGAGGTCCGGTCAGCCCTGTCCGGCATCGCCGGAACTCAGGTGCAGGTAGTGGGAAACCCCTCGGAACAGCAGTACAGCATTAAAATTCAGGAACGGGAAGAAACGGATAATTTCCAGCAGGTTATGGCTGACCGGGTAGAAAACGATATGGAAGAAGCCTTCGGCGACGGAAGCACAGTGATTCTCGAAAATAATTATGTCGGTCCAAGCTTTTCCCAGGACTTAGCCCGGCAATCCATACTGCTCACCACCTTAGGACTTTCCCTGATTTTGGTTTACATATGGTTCAGATTCAAATTGGGATTCGCGCTGTCCGCGATTGCGGCCCTTGTTCACGACGTTCTCATCATGCTCGGTTTTATCGGCACTCTTCAGCTTGAAGTTTCAACTGCAACAATAGCCGCTCTTCTAACCATTATCGGGTATTCCCTGAATGATACTATCGTGATTTTCGACCGGATCAGAGAAAATGAAACCATCATGAAGGAACCCTCCTTCGCTAAAGTTATCAACGCCAGTATTACCCAGTCTTTGAGCAGAACCCTGATAACTTCACTCACCACATTTCTCGCGGTTTTTTCGATTTATATCTTCGCGGTGGGTTCGATCCAGACTTTCGCGCTTAGCTTGATCGTCGGTGTAATCGTGGGTACCTATTCTTCCATGTTCGTTGCGTCACCCATTTTATTAGGCTGGAGAAACATGCAGAAACGTCGTGCCAGGAAGCACGACATGGAAATTTACGGCGGAAAACCCAAACCGGTCACAGCCGGCGGAACAAAAACGCCTGCCCCTCCCGCGAAAGGAAAATCTGAAATTGAAAAGGCCGCGGAGCGGGCCAAAGAAGAAATAAAAGCCCGGCAGCAGTCGTCTGCCCGGGGGAAAGGCGCCAGAAAAAGCCGATCGAAACGGAAAGGTAAATAAAAACAAGCGGCTGTATCATGGTGATACGGCCTTTTTTTTCTCTTTACACTCCTTTTCTTGTACTGAGCTTGCCTCCGCATTATAACTATATCAGGATGTAAGAGTAAGTGAATAAGAATGATAATGCTTTCGGAAGAATAAGACGGAAAATAATATTTTTCTCCATAATCGGGACCCTTGTTACCGGTATTGCGGTGGGTTCAGCCGGGATTATTCCGCTTTATTCAAACATCAAAAAAAATAAAACCCAGGCGATATTGGGACAGCTGGAAGTACAGGCTTACCGTGTCGAAGGATATTTGGCCCATCTCTATGAAATAGGAAGACAGGTTTCGAGCAGAAGCGCGATCCGGCAGAGCCTGTACGATTATTATTTGGGGAAAATATCTCTGGTCGAAATGCGGGACTTCTCGTTTCAGAAACTGGCTGACGCTATGATTGTTTCCGAGGAAATTGTCGGCATCAGCCGGCTGGATTGGACCGGCAAACCGGTAATCCAGGCGGGGAAATTATTCCCGCACCATCCATGGGTAAGTGAAAAAAAGGAAGAGTTGACTGTAATCGATTCACCCGGAGAGAAATATCTCAGGCTGTATCATAAAATTTTTTCCCCGGAGGGAGAGCATATAGGAACGGATGTGATCTATTTTACTGTCGAAAATCTTCGGAAGATATTACGAGACAATGAAGACCAGTGCAGTTATATTCCGGTTACGGAGATCGGCGGAAAGCTGCAGCCCGTTCTCTCATCTGGTGCCCCCGATTTTCCCTGTATTAAGTACAGCGATATGGCGCCCTTTGTGGAAGCTCAATACTACCGCGGACGAGGTCCGGCCGAAATGTCCCAGGCCGTCCGCGTAGGCGGAGATGATTACATGATGGCGTACACCGGTATACCCGGGTCTTCATGGGGACTGGTCATGCCGGCATTAAAGCGGGAAATATACACACCGGTATACGGACAGGTCCTTTTAATCGGAGCGGTTCTTTTGCTCCTAACAGCAGCCGGTCTGCTGTTCATTTTGGTTACTCTCCGTCCTTCAGCCGGAGAAATGATCATTATGGCAGATTCATTAGAGGAAGAGGTCGCAAAAAAGACCGAGCAGCTCCGGAATGAGCTCGAGGAACGGGTTAAGATGAACCGGATACTTACGGAGGAGAAGCGGCGGGCCGAAGATGCTGACCGGCTCAAAAAGGAATTCGTCGCCAATATGAGTCATGAGATCCGAACTCCGCTAAACGGTATAATCGGTCTTACCGATCTTTTGCTTGATATAGAAGAAGACCAGGAGCATCTGGAATATATTAGTTTAATAAAAGAGTCTTCCAACACCCTTTATGCAATTGTCTCCGACATCCTTGATTTTTCGCGGATTGAAGCCGGTAAAACCGAAATACTCCGCGAGTATTTTGATATACGCGGTCTCATGGAAGGATTCATTAGATCATACACCGTCCAGGCTGAACGGAAAGGACTTGAGTTCCGCGGCAGCATCGGTAACAATTTCCCCAAGCTTATTACCGCGGATAAAACACATCTATCCCAGGTAATAGAAAATCTGCTCTCTAACGCGGTGAAATACACTGACCGGGGCCTCCTTGAATTGAACTCGGTTCTGGATACGGAAACATTCGATCAGCCCCGGCTGGTTGTAACGGTCAAAGACACCGGTCCCGGTATTCCCCGGGAAAAGATCGATAAGCTGTTTGAGAGTTTTGTTCAGCTGGACAGCACATTTAAAAAGCAGCACGGGGGAAGCGGGCTCGGATTATCCATCGTAAAAGGGCTGGTAAAATTGATGGATGGGACTATTAGCGTCGAAAGTGTGGAGGGAAAGGGCAGTGTTTTTACCGTAACCGTTCCCGTGGAATATTGATTCTGGTTCCTGTTATTTAGTATAGTAGTTCCATGACACAAGCCAAAGCGGGACTTAAAGAAACCCTTTCAAAAAAGAAGGGAATTATCTGTGATATGGACGGAGTGATATACCACGGTAATATGCTTCTGAAGGGAGCGGAGCAATTCGTTGAATGGATAAAGCGGGAGAATAAATCATACCTTTTCTTGACTAATTCCAGCGAGCGGTCTCCCCGGGAATTAAAGCAGAAATTAAGCAGGCTGGGCATCACGGTGGGAGAGGATAATTTCCACACCAGCGCCTTAGCCACAGCCGGTTTTCTCCAGGAGCAGTGCCCCGGCGGAAGCGCCTACGTTATCGGTGAGCCGGGGCTCATAAACGCCCTTTACGGCGCGGGATTTTCCATGAACGACATTAACCCGGACTACGTGGTGGTGGGTGAAACCCGGTCTTACGGATTCGAAAAGATCGAACGGGCGGTGAATCTTGTAAGGGGAGGCGCAAAACTGATCGGCACAAATCCTGATATGACCGGTCCGGTTGAGGGAGGCATAATACCCGCGACCGGAGCGCTTATCGCCCCCATCGAACTTGCTACCGGAAAAGACGCGTATTTTGTCGGGAAACCTAATCCCCTGATGATGCGGCAGGCTTTGAAACGGCTCGGGTGCAGACGGGAAGATACGGTAATTATCGGAGACCGGATGGAAACGGATATAATCGCGGGTGTTGAAACTGAAATAGACACCATCCTGGTGCTGAGCGGCGTTACCGCCAGGGAGGATTTATCCAATTATTCTTACCAGCCGGCATTTGTTTTAGAAGGAATTCATGAAATTGCTGAACTATATTGAAAAGGGAACAGGGTATCCGATCATCTTTCTGCACGGATTATTCGGATCATCCTCGGTCTGGTCCCGTATTGCCGGCAGTTTCAAAAATAACTACCGGTGCGTTCTTCCGGACCTGGACGGCCACGGTTCCTCGCCTTCACCGAAGGTAATTTCCTATCCGGACATGGCCGGTTCCGTTGTCAAGCTGCTGGATGAACTGGGAATCGGGAAATGCATCTGTGTCGGACATTCCATGGGGGGGAAAACCGCCATGGCGGCAGCCCTGGATTTTCCCGAATATTTTGACGGCATCGGTGTGGTGGATATCGCCCCCAAAAATTACGGATCCGTTCATAATACGATAATCCAGGCGATGCGGAATGTACATCCAGAAGAGCTTGATAAACGGAAGGAGGGAGATGAACGGCTCGCCTCTTCGGTCTCAGATCCGGTGATCCGCTCCTTCCTGCTCAAGAACCTTGTGCGTCGGGAAGAAGGCGGTTACAGGTGGCGGATCGACCTGGATATGCTCGATCGTTCCGCGGATAATCTTGCTTCCTGGCCGGGCCGCTACAGCGGCGGTAAGTATGAAGGACCGGTACTCTTCCTCTCGGGTGAACGGTCCGACTATTTTACCGGTCAGGACAAAGAGTCCGCCAAGGAGTATTTTCCCCACGCTCAGATTACCGTAATGAAAGACGCCGGCCATTGGATACATTTCGATCAGTATGAAAATTTCACAAAAACCTTAACCGCTTTTATTGCACGGATATTGAATGAAAATTCCTGAACACGTTGAGATATCTCCCGGCAGACCCCTCCCCCTGGGGGCGAATTTGCGTAATGGAGGCGTGCAGTTTTCGGTATTATCCCGGCACGCCCGAGGAATTACCCTGAACCTCTATGATAATCCCGAGGACGGGAAACCCGCGTATTCTCTGGAACTGGATCCTATACATAACAGGACCGGCGATATATGGCATGTATACATCAAGGGAATCGGTGCCGGTCAGCTGTATTTATATAAGGCGGACGGTCCATATCGTCCTGAAGAAGGCCACAGATTCAACGGAAACAAGCCCCTGCTTGACCCCTATGCCAAGGCTCTTACCGGGAACTTTAAATGGCAGCTGGACCTGGCCCGGGGCTATGACCCCCGGGATCCCCGAAAAGATCTCTCCTTTTCCCGTTTCGATAACACCGCAGCCTTTCCAAAATGCATCGTGATAGATGATTCATTCGACTGGCAGGGGGATAAACCTCTGAATTATCCGCTGCGGTACAGCGTGATCTATGAAACACATGCGGCCGGATTGACCCGGCATCATACTTCGGGTGTAAAGCATCCTGGAACATACCGGGGAGTAATTGAAAAAATCCCCTACCTGCTTGATTTAGGCATCACCAGCCTGGAGCTGCTGCCTCTCCAGGAATTTGACGCATATGAAAATATCCATAAAAATCCGGTAACGGGAGAGACTTTAGAGAACTATTGGGGGTACTCAACGATTGCTTTTTTTGCCCCGAAAGGTACGTACGCCGGTGAATGTGCCCGAGGAGAACAGGTCACTGAATTTAAGGAAATGGTCAGGGAGCTTCACAAGGCAGGTATAGAGGTGATTCTGGACATTGTTTTTAATCACACCGGTGAAAATGATGAACTGGGACCGACCTTGTCGTTCCGGGGCCTGGACAACAGCATTTACTACATCCTTGCCAAGAATCCCCGGAGATACAAGAATTATTCCGGATGCGGGAATACCATGAATTGTAATCATCCCCTGGTACGAAGTCTTATATTGGACTGTCTCCGGTATTGGGTTGTTGAGATGCACGTGGACGGCTTCAGGTTCGATCTCGGATCTATTCTTGGCAGGGATTCAGAAGGAAAGCTGATGGAAAATCCGCCGGTTCTGGAGCGGATCGCGGAGGATCCTGTACTCCGGGACACCAAAATAATTGCCGAAGCCTGGGACGCCGCCGGAGCTTATCAGGTTGGTTCGTTTCCCGGGGGCAGATGGGCGGAATGGAATGATAAGTTCCGGGACGATGTACGCAGATTCTGGAGGGGCGACCCGGATCTCACCTCGAATCTGGCAACCCGTTTGACCGGGAGTTCCGATTTGTATCTGGGCAACGGCCGAAAACCGTTTCACAGCATCAACTTTGTTACTTCCCATGACGGATTTACACTGCATGATCTGGTGAGTTACCGAAGAAAACATAACCTGGAGAACGGTGAGGAGAATGCTGACGGATCCGATGTCAACTTCAGCTGCAATTACGGCAAGGAAGGAGCCGCAACCGATCCTGAAATTCAGGAAATCCGTAAACGGCAGATAAAGAATTTTCTTGCAACCCTGTTCCTGTCTCTGGGTACTCCCATGCTTTTGGGGGGTGATGAATTCATGCGCTCCCAAGGCGGGAACAACAACGCGTATTGTCAGAATAATCAAATTTCATGGCATGACTGGTCTCTGCCGGACAAACACAAAGATATTTTCAGATTCTGCAGGAAGCTCATTGAATTTCGGCACGACCATCCGGTATTTCACCGTCCTGAATTCTACACCGGTCAGGACAGGGACGCCAATTCGATACCTGATATTTCCTGGTACGATGCTGCGGGAAAACCTGCGGACTGGAGCGGTTCCGGATCGGTATTGGCCTTGTGGATTGACGGAGGAAAAGAAGAGATACACGCGGACCGTGATGACAATCACTTCTATATGATGTTCAACGGTTCCCGTCAGAGTACTGTCTTTACCCTAAACCCGGATCTGCCGCAGCGGGAATGGTACCGGGTAATTGATACGGGAAATGAAAGTCCATCAGATATTGTCTCCCCCCGTTCCGAACCCCCAATCAGCCCTCCGGTCTCCTATACGGTTCTGCCTCAAAGTATGGCAGTTCTGATCTCATAGAAAATACAGGTATATACCACATTTCCCAAAAAATATATCGAAAGATATATTCCCAAACAGGAGAAGATCCCCGATACTTTGAGTCAGATAATAGGTTAATTAAAAAGAAGTAAAAATATTAAGTAAAAAACATTTAAAAAAAAGCAAAAAAAGTACCAGCAGCAAGGATCCAGATTTTTCATCTGGGTCCTTTTTTTGTTCCAAAAACATTCAAGAACGGCAATTCCCGGTGATCACATTCGCATTAAAATTTATAAATTGTTTTATTACAA
>CAYLLE010000132.1:0-10147 GCA_964384485.1 uncultured Spirochaetales bacterium
CCATCTGCAGGGCAGTAACCGATATTTCCTGACCGAACGCGATGGTCGGTTTGGAGCGGCCGGACCATTCATTCAGCTCTCTTAGAAGCCCCGATTCTTCCCCGTTCAGGGAGATCCCCGTTTTTTCACCGAACCCGAACTGGGAAAGGATGAATCTGAATGATTCCTCGGAGACAGTATCGGAGGCCATGGCAGCGCCGACATTACTGGAGTATTTCAGAATCCCTTCCGGGGTAAGCACTCCGTAATTGCCGAGATCGGTTATGCGGTAGCCCGACTCCTCTGTTCCCGTCCCCCGATAGCCCCCGGCAGTATTGAACGCGGAGGAGGTGTTTATTCCGCCCAGCTCCAAGAAGGCGCTTATAGTAAAAATTTTAAATACGGAACCCGGTTCGTACAGCTGGGTTATAGCCCGGTTTTTTAAACTGGATGAGTCAAATTCGGAGTAAACATTCGGATCGTAGGCGGGAATGGAAACCATGGAAAGTATATCTCCGGAATAGGAATCCATTACCGTTAGAATGACCCCCTCAGTTTTATTTACCTGATGAGCCTCCCGGGCAATCTCTTCCATCCTGAACTGCAGGTCAAGATCCAGGGTAAGAAATACCTGGTTTCCGTATATCTTATCCGCCCCTTCTTCCGGCTCCGGAGAGAGTTCCGGATCAAACATGTATTCAATTCCGTCTAAACCGGTGTTATCGAGTCCCACATATCCGATTACGTGGGAAGCGATTGTCTCTTTCGGATAATTTCTGCTCGATTCTGTACGGAAGGAAATGCCCTTTATTTCCTCCTCCCCAAGCCGCTTCTTGAGCCGTTCACTCTCTGTGGGCGTGATTTTTCGTTTTATAAATGTGAAATCCGGCGGTGTGGTAAGTGATTCGTACACCACGTCCTCATCAACCCCGAGACTCTCGGCCGCGATTTCCGCGGTTCGGCGCGGATGTTCCACATTCGGATCCCATGCGGTGACAGTATCCAAGCTGGTCTGTAGAGCGAGAATTTTCCCGTTCCGGTCCAGAATAGGCCCGCGTTCCACAGTAACCGTTCCGATACCGGGCGGCTCCGCTGTGTTCCCGGGATCGAGCATCAGGGCGGCATAATTCGCGATCAGCATAAATATGAATATCACGGTAAGCAGGGCAAATACAAAGAATCTTCTGCGGCTGTATATTTCTATCATAGGCAAATATGAATTATCGTTCTCCCATCACCTTGCCGATAACCTTACGGACCGGAAGGAATCCGTAATTTCTGGAATCCAGGGATACCGCCCGGTTGTCTCCAACGACAAAAATATATCCTTCAGGGATTCTATCATACTTTTCCGCAATTCCTATAAGATACAAGTTCCGTTTAAACCGTTCTTCCCCGATTATTACCGACGATTCAGTGATATTGATGATGTCACCTGAAGTTGCAATACACCGCTTCACCGCAATCCGGCTGTCCGCGGGGCTCCTGAACACTACTATATCATTTTTTTCCGGTTCCGCCCATAAAAAAATGTATCCGTTCTGAGGGATCCGGAGACCATAGGCAGCCCTGTTCACGAAAATTACTTGTTCCTCCCGGTATACCGGTTCCATTGAACCGCCGTCAATTCTCATAATATCCAGGAAAAACAGCTTAATAAGTATTAGAATAAATACCGGAAGCAGGATAATCAAGAAGAAGTGGATATCTTCATATACCTTTTGTTTCATCTAATTTACGGCACCTTAAGTATAATACTGAGAGGGTATCATGTCGATATTCAGTAATATGGAAACGGTTATAAGAAATCAAAGAATCAGTAGAAGGATATCAGAACGGCGGATTTCCGGAAAGACCCTTTATACCGGAACGACTCGGGGTTCCAACGGGGTTCAGCAGCTTATGGCATGGCATCCCCCTTCTGGAAAAGGGCGTGAAAACCGGTGGGTCCCTGCCCGGATCACCCGTGCTTCCCGGAAGCGGCCCGGAAAAAACCTGCCGGTATTGAATTTCGTGACGGTAAAAAAAGCTGTTTCCCAGATCAGGTTCGCGGGGCTCTATCTGCAGATCGCACTCTGTGCTTTTTTAGTACTTACAGCCGCGCTGGTTTCCATAGAACCGGTTTCCAGATATGTAAATCAGCGCAAGCTTTTCTCCGGTCAAGGAGGCGGTCTGGCTCTGCCTCCGGAAGGGCTTATCGGAGAACTGCTTAATAAATATGCCGAACCGGAAAAAGAGTATTTCCTTTCAGGGAACCTAGACGACATCGATCCCGATACATTTGAGTCTTTAAGCCTCAGAAATTACACAATAAAACCCGGAGACACACTATCCGAAATCGCGAAGGCCGCGGGTCTAAATATGGATACCATCATTTCCTTTAATGATATTGACAGTGTCCGAAGGCTTCAGGTCGGTGCCGTATATAAAATACCGAACCGGGATGGACTGCTTTATAAAGTTAAACAGGGAGACAGTCTTTATACGATTTCTTCATCTTTCAATGTTGCCGTTACCGCCATTCTTGACGCGAATAACCTTGGTTCCGCGGTAATCCATCAGGGGCAGGACTTATTTATTCCGAATGCCCGGATGAGTACTCAGGATTTAAAGATCGTGCTCGGAGAAGCATTCCGGATTCCGGTTTCACGGTACCGGTTCACCTCCGATTTCGGCCCCCGGAAGGATCCGTTCACCGGTGCGCCGAGTTACCACTACGGAGTTGATTTAGCGGCATCTCTGGCAACCCCGATATACGCTGCCATGGAAGGCCGGGTAATCGCGGCCGATTACAACGCCCTTTACGGCAACTACATCATCCTTAAGCATGCCGGCAGGTATCAGACCCTCTACGGACATCTGCATTCCTTTTCCGTGCGGGTAGGCGAGTATGTTACCCAGGGGAAAAAGATCGGAACCATGGGCAATACCGGGAGATCCACCGGGGTACACCTGCACTTCTCCATCAATAAAAACGGTTCATGGCTTGATCCGGAGAAATACATAAATTTTTAAGGACATTTCGTTAGCTGAATACTGCCGCGGATTATTTTCCGTGGCAGTATTTATACTTCTTGCCGCTGCCGCACGGACACGGTTCGTTCCGTCCCACCTTCGGGACGGTATTTTTTATCTGCTGTCTGCTTGGCTGTTCGTGGGTCTGCGGCGAAGGGGCTTTACCGCCTGCTCCGGCGAAGACGCGCATTTCACGGTGGGTTGCCGTGGCCTGGGAAACCCTGGCTCTGCTGCGGGCTTTTTCCCGTTCCCGGTATCCTTCCGCCTTAACAAGGAATATTTTTTTTGCGATTGCGGAGCGGATGTCGTAGAGGAGCTGGTCGAATATTTGGAACCCTTCCAATTTGTACTCTAAAAGAGGATTTTTCTGTCCATAGGCTCGCAGATAAACCGCTTCCCGTAATGCCTCCAGGTTTTCCAGATGATCCTGCCATCGTGAATCGATATTTCGAAGGTACTCGTACCGGATGGCCATATTAAAGGTTTCAGGCGAGAGGATTTCCTCCTTTTCAGCCAAATCCCGTTCCAGTTCATCCTTAAGCCGGTCTTCCAGTTCCTGAGGTTTCAGCGATTCCATCTCTTCCTGGCTCATTTCAGGGGTAAAAAAGAGATCATCTTTAAGTCCGGTAAGAGCTTCAGCCAATAAGGATTTGTCTCCATCGGAATCCCGGTATTTTTCCATGTTTTGACTCAGGATATCGATTCCTGTGGCGAGAACCCGGGCTTTAAGGTTTTCGTCAGAAAGGATCTTGTCCCGTTCATCATAGATAAATTTCCGCTGTTCATTCAGAACATCGTCATATTCCAGAAGGTGCTTCCGGATTTCGAAGTTCCGCTCTTCCACTTTATTCTGGGCCCGTTCAAGACTCCGGTTTATCAGCGGGTGATTCAGCGGGGCTCCTTCACTCATACCGGAACGGGTCATCAGATTTTTAACCGCCGAGGCTCCTCCGCCGAAAAGACGCATAAGATCATCATCCATTGATATGAAGAATTTTGAACATCCCGGATCGCCCTGTCTCCCGGAACGTCCGCGGAGCTGATTGTCAATTCGGCGTGACTCGTGCCGTTCCGTTCCGAGAATGTACAGGCCCCCCGCTTCCTGAACCTCCCGGTACTGCCGCTTCCAGTCCTCATACTCTTTCTGATACGCTTTCCTGTATTCTTCAGGGGAGGCTTCGGTTCCGGCTTTCTTTCTGGCCCGGAATTCCGGATTCCCGCCGAGTTTGATATCGGTACCACGTCCGGCCATATTGGTTGCAATGGTGACCGCGCCTTTAGAGCCTGCCTCCGCGATGATCATTGCCTCCCGGGCGTGATTTTTCGCGTTCAGAACTTCGTGTCGGACACCCCGTTTTGTCAACAGTGCCGAGAGGGTTTCCGATTTCTCAATGGAAACAGTACCGACAAGGATAGGCTGGCCCTTGCCGTGAAATTCCTGTATTTCATCACCTATGGCCTGGTATTTTGTTTCTTCATTCAGATAGATAACATCGTTCATGTCATCCCGGATGATCGGTCTGTTTGTGGGAATAACAACAACGTCAAGGTTATATATCTTGGCGAACTCTTTTGCTTCCGTATCGGCCGTTCCGGTCATGCCCGACAGTTTATCGTACATGCGGAAGTAATTCTGAAAGGTGATTGTCGCCAGGGTCCGGTTCCGCTGAGCTACCTTTATTCCTTCTTTTGCTTCTATCGCCTGGTGGAGACCTTCGGAATAGCGGCGGCCGTAGAGGATCCTTCCGGTAAACTCATCGACGATCTGAACCTGTCCTTCCTGAACAACATAATCGGTATCCAGCCGGAACAGGTAGTGGGCCTTCAGCGCCTGGGTCGCATAGTGGATGTACTCAAAATTCTCATCAAGGAAAAGCGAGCCGTTTATCAGTTTCCGGTTTTGAAGCAGCTCCTCCAGGTGATTCAGTCCCTGATCGGTGAATGTTACCCGTTTGCCCTTTTCGTCTACCTTGTAATCACCCACCGGTTCTTCCGGGTATTCTCCCGTTTCCGGGTCTTTCGCGCATTCTTCCAGCTGTCCGACAAGCCGGTTTACATTGATGTATTTAGAAGTGTCATCTTCCGCGGCCCCCGAGATGATAAGGGGAGTACGGGCTTCATCAATGAGAATGGAGTCTATCTCATCTACAATACAGAAAGAATGCCCCCGCTGTACTTTGGTGCCTGCTTCGACCCGCATGTTGTCCCTGAGGTAATCGAATCCGAACTCGTTATTTGTTCCGTAAGTGATGTCTTTACCGTAGGCCTCCTTCCGGCCGGCGTTATCCATCTGGGAAAGAATGGATCCGACGGTAATTCCGAGATAGTCATAGACGGGGCGCATCCATTCCGCGTCTCTTCCGGCCAGATAATCGTTTACCGTTACGATATGAACCCCGTTTCCGGTAAGAGCGTTTAAGTACGCGGCGGTAACGGCGGATACCGTTTTCCCTTCACCGGTTTTCATCTCCATGATCCTTCCCTGGTGGAGAACAATCCCGCCTAAGAGCTGGGAATCATAGAGCCGTTCACCGATCGTCCGCCGAGCGGCTTCTCGAACCAGGGCGTAGGCTTCCGGGAGTAGGTCGTCCAGACTCTCTCCGCCCTGATACCTGACACGGAATTTATCGGTCATTCCGCAGAACTCGTTATCTTTCAGGTTCATTGCCCATTCTTCGAGACTGTTGATACGCTGCAGAATAGGTATAAGTAAATTCAAATCTTTAATATTTTTCGATCCGAATAGGATCTCTACGAATTTTTTTGCCATTTACCGGAATTTAACCCTTTTTTTTATCCTTGGTCAACCAGCAATTTCCGGTGATCACATTCGCATTAAAATTTATAAATTGTTTTATTACAGAAATACATAAATCTGAATCACCGGAAATTTCTGTTTTTCCGCGAAAAAAAATATGCGGCAAATCCCGGTCAACCCGATATAAATTAATATATTATATGAAATTATTGCCTCTTCTCAATCACAGAAGGAGTTGACCGGGATTTGCTGAAATATGCGGCAGTTCCCGGTTATCCTTACATAAATTTTTATATTATAAATAATTATTGCCTATTCTAAATCACACAAGGTTTTAACCGGGAACTCTTTGTTCATATGTTCCTAAAAGTGAATAACATTTTGTACAGAAATAAAATGCGGGGCCGGCCGGAATCAGCTTTTGAGGACATCGTTGACAGCGGGAGACGGTGCGCTTAATATGAGCTTATGTGCAAACCCAGAATTTTTCTGTTTTCAGCTGCCCTTACAGCAGCTTTTATATTTTTTACGGGGTGCAGTGACCAAACCATTGACTCGCTCCCCAGACAAGATTTGTTTTCATTGAATATCGGGAAACTCGAAGATCAATTTGACCTTTTTAATATCGGAGGCAATGTAAGGCAGCACAAAAATGACATCGTTATGAATGACGGTATCATATATCTGTCCAACGGCGGATCCGGGAAAGTGATGATCTTTAACTCTTACGGCGATCTTATCGGGCTGTTTTACAATCCCGAAACGAACCCAGTCCCCGTACTTCTTCAAAAAAGTGAGGGGGAAGAAAGGATCACCAACAGAAAAGCTTTTGCCTATCCCTTTAGAAACGTCGGTGTTATTGAAGTAACAGAAAATAGGGACCTCCTGGTCGAAGACGTACTGCCCGAGGAACGGACCGTGGAGGATGAAGAACTTGGGGTGACCCTTAACCGGATTATTCTCCGTTTTGATTCCAACGGAAACAGGCTGGACTATCTCGGCCAGGAAGGCGTACGGGGGACACCTTTCCCCTATATTCAGCGGATAGATACCGTCAAAAATGATGAAATAGTCGTGACCTGCCGGACGGAGGATATGTGGATAGTCTACTGGTTTACTCCGGAAGGAGAAAATTTGGCACGGGTCGATATCGACACTTCCGTGCTTCCCATACCTGAGGAGGGTCATATCCCCGTTTTGGAAAGTATATATCCTGATCCACATCAGAACATGATCTATCTGAAACTCAATTACTATACAGAACAGGTAGATCCCGATACCAGTATGGTTTTCGGAATCAAGAATTCGCTTTCCCGGATCTACCGTATCGATTTAGATACAGGTATATATCATGGTTTTATCCCGGTTCCGGAGAATGTGCAGACCCGTGAAATTCCCGGCACTCTGGAAACCAGGGAAATTAATTTTTTCTTTGAATTGATAGGTGTAAGTTCGGGTCCTAATTTTTTTCTTGCCTGCAGAGAGGAGACGGATACGTATCAACTTATTATTCTTAACAGTAAGGGGAAAGTGATTCGGCGTCGGTATCTTACGATAGAGGACAAGAGCCTTCTCGAACGTTCCTTCCATGTCAGTCCGTCCGGAATTATTACCGCACTTTTAGGCTGGGAGGAAGAGGTAAAAGTTGTGTGGTGGCGGAGCGACACTTTTATTAAGACAGCCGAATGATCCTAAAGGAGTACCGTTATGATTAGAATAGCGGATTCATCCCGTATGGGAAATATTGATTCAGTCTCTCAGGAAAGATACGGCATTCCCAGCATCGTTCTTATGGAAAACGCGGGAATCAAGGCATGGCAGAAACTCAAGCCGGTTCTGCTGAACGAAAAGGCATGCAGGCTGCTGATTTTCACCGGGAAAGGCAATAACGGTGGAGATGCCCTGGTTATTGCCAGACAGGCTTTTATGGAAGGATTTTCCGTCCGTGTAGTTACCGCGGCGGAATCTCTTAAAGGGGACGCCGAAATTAACCGGAAATCGGTCCTCTCCCTGGGAATCCCGGTCTCAGTTTGGAAAGAGAACAGGGAGGATCATTTTTCTGATGCCGACTGGATCCTGGACGGAATTGCCGGCACCGGTATTTCCGGCGCCCTTCGAGGAACCTTGAAGGAGATGACCGACAGTGTGAACGATTCCGGTCTGCCGGTCTGTTCTATCGATGTTCCCAGCGGGATAGGAGATGAATATCAGTCCGGTTATCCGGCCGTACGTGCCAGGCTGACTCTGACCATGGGACTTCCGAAACAGTGCCTTTACGCTCCGGCCTCAAGACCGCTCTGCGGAGAAATAATAAATATCGGTATCGGCTTTCCTCCTGATCTGGTGGATGACCCCGGTATACCCGGATCTCTCTGGGACCGGGATGATTTACCGGTCCTTCTCGGAGTTACTCCCAGGAATACCTACAAGACGAAGCGGGGAACTCTGGGAGTTTTCTGCGGCGGACCCGGTACTGCCGGCGCCGCTGTTCTGAGCGCCCAGGGAGCCGCCCGCGCCCGGGCAGGCATGGTCTTCCTCCATGTGCCCGAAACAGTGTACCAGCCTGTCGCGGCCAAACTCGCTTCCGTGCTTGTCTATGCGTCAGATTTTTCCGCGATACCGGAAGGCGTATTTTCCCGGTACCAAGCCCTTTTGGCCGGTCCCGGAATGGGAACGGAAGCTCCTGTTCCATCACTTATAAAATTTCTTATTTCTCAAGAAAAACCGGGTGTACTCGACGCGGACGGAATAAATGTTTTATCCAAACTGATTAAACAGGGAGAAAAAATATCCCTGAAGGGACGGTGGATTCTGACCCCTCATCCCGGAGAGTTCTCCCGGCTCTCCGGTGAACCGGTAGATAAGATCCTTGAAAATCCTCTATCTTATCTGCGGGATACCGCCCGTGATCTTAACGCAGTTATCGTACTCAAGGGGCATGTTACCTGGATTATGGCTCCCGGAGGGCAGTACCGGATTATCGACGGTATGGAACCGTCATTGGCCACGGCAGGTTCCGGTGATGTACTGGCCGGTATTATCGCCGGTTTGCTGTCGGGGGGTATGGAAATAGAGGATGCCGCCGCGGCAGGAGTCCTGATCCACCTATCCGCCGGCCGCCGGGCATTCGCGGAGCGGGGCTGGTATTTATCGGAAGACCTCCTGCCGTATGTGTCCGAAACAACAGCCGAGGCCGAAGGCGGATAAAGGACAGGTATATGAACAAAGGAGAAGAGTACCGGAATCCAGGGGAATACACGTACTATTCCGATCTAAATCCTGATACCGCCGAATCAGATCCGAAACCAAAGAAAAAAGGGGGACTCTTCAGAAACCGGAGCCTCCTGATACTGCTGCTTGATGTCGCACTTCTCCTTTTGGTATTTCTCTTATATCAAATATTCGCCCGGGGCGCCCAGGATACAGTTTCTATCGGAAATTTTAGATACAGCCTTTCAGCTTTTTCCTTCGAGGACACGGTTTACGCCTCTCTCAAAATACTGAACACGGATCAGGAACCGACGCCGGACGCTGCCGCTGAAATTGCCTTTAAATACGGCGGCGATGAAACACCGGTCCGCACCATCCTCCTGCCGTCGCCGGAGGGAGAAGAAGAGTACGCTCGGACTGTCCTGGAATGGAATCCGGATTACGTCACGATAAAGGCACTGATTCGGACCGGGGAAGAACGGGCGGAGATTAAAGCCCGGATACGGCAGGAGTAATCAACAAGTCCGGACCAGCAATTCCCGGTCAACCCGATCTAAATTTATATATTATATGAAATTATGGCCTTTCCTTAATCACAAAAGGAGTTGACCGGGATTTGCTGAGTCCGGACCTGCCGGCTTGACGCTGTCCCACCTTCCGGCTATGATTTCGAACTGGAGAAAGTGATGTACCAAATATATTTTTTATCGATTTTTTTTAATATATTTGCCGGAATAACTCTGGGATATGACAAATTTTCTACGAATACCTCTTTCACATCGGTTTTTAATCCGGAGTTTTTTAAACGGCTTAATCTCTGGGTTATCCTCGGGGTGGTAACTTTTGTTGTTGGGTTTCTAAAAATCCTATCGGTAAGTCCGGGAGATGTTAAGGTTGTAGGTGATCTTATTCCCGCTTTATCCGGTATGGTTATGGGTTTTACCCTGATTCTGGGATATTACCGGGAAAAATCCACCGTCAGTACCCATACGGTTGAAAAAATGGATAACCTCCTCCTCGCGAATAAAACAGCCATCGGTATTACTGGTATTGTGAGCGGGGTTCTTCATTTCTTTCTGCACACGGTACTGTTTATGTAAAAGGTTTCCGGATTTTTTTAGTAATGCCATCGAACGTGGACATAAAAACACCCTAACCCTCAGTCGTATATATACTTAGGAATCC
>CAYLLE010000133.1:0-8185 GCA_964384485.1 uncultured Spirochaetales bacterium
TTTCCGCGGAAGTAAAAGATGTTGATGGTGGAAAGGCATAGCAGTTCAGTCCGAGCAGTATATTAGAGATCTGAATAGTGAGGACCAGCCCCATCTTTATGGCCAGGACTGGAACGATGAAGCCTACGCCATCTGCCGGGCGGGTATGCTGATCAAAGGCGATGACGCTGATAACATCAAGCCGGATTGTACCTTCGAAAAAGACGGCTTTAAAAACAGAAGTTCGACTATATGCTGGTAAATCCACCCTTTGGAGTGGAGTGGAAGCAGCAGCAAAAGACCATAGAAAACGAGAGTGGGGTATGAAGGACGTTTTGGCGCGGGAACGCCGCGTATAAATGATGGATCTCTTCTATTCCTAGGGACGCTACTTAATGAAAAGCAGGTCCCCGTTACTTCTTCTACTCCAGGTAGATGAGATATGTATAGTATTGTATAAAAAAATGAAATCGATGAAAAGAGGCCGGCTGTTCGGGAAGGTTGATGTAAGGGACGAAGTATGAGTGAAAACAGGGGCGAGATTGTCATTTATACCGATGCGGACGGCAGCGTTCAAACCGAGGTGCGACTTGAGGCGGAGAGCTTGTGGGCAACTCAAAATCAATTGGAAAAATTGTTTGACACCGACCGGACTTCGATTGTAAAGCATATCCGGATGATGATGAATTTCAGAAGACGGTTTTTCCCATTCTTGCCAAAGAGATCTATGAAAATGCGCTTTGTACAAGAGAAGTGGAATTTCCATAATGCTATGTATTACTCCGACAGCCTAAAACGATTTGTTTCGCAGTTTGAAAAATGTGAGTGACTAGTATTCTCAAAAAATCGTGCTCCAATTCCTGCCGCTCCTCTTCCGGGGTGTGAACTGATGATATACATAGCTTCCAATCAGGGGTACCACACTGGATGCCTCGGCGTAGATCATCTGTTCGTACGTGGTATCAACTTTTCCCCAGGAAGATGCCTCCTTTAAGGTGGAGCTGGAGCAGGCTCCGTCCCGGACGTCCGCCACGGTTATCTGGACCGCGTATTTATGCATAGGAACCTTTTCTTCACGTACGGTTTTCCTCCATGTAGCTGATAAGCGTGTAAATAAGTTTTGCCGCGGTAAAATTGGACGCATGATCCTGTCCCGGACATAGTTCCACCACGTCAAATCCGATAACCCGGGAACATCTGCAGACTTCCCGGAGGAGCCCGGTCACCTGATACCAGTTGAGACCTCCCGGCTCCGGCGTTCCCGTGGAAGGGATCACCGATGGATCGAACACATCCAGGTCGATGGTGATATAGGTATCCTCCGTTAGTAGGGAACAAATTTTGTTTATCCACTTTTTTCCGGAAGAAACTTCTTCCGCCGTAACTGCCCGGTTCGGCTGAAACCGGGGAAGTTCTTCGGAGGACATGCTCCGGATCCCCGTCTGGATTATTGGAACCTGCTCACCGATCCGTGCCATAACGCAGCCGTGGTTATACCGGGAACCTTCCAGGGATTCCCGGAGATCGGCATGGGCATCCAGCTGCAGTACGGTCAGCTTTTGGAACCGGGAGGCCGCCGCTAAAGCGCTCCCTATACTGACGGAATGTTCTCCTCCCAGTACAATGGGTACCTTGCCGGCGTCAAAAACACATCCAGCGGCATCGGCAACCGCTGCGGTCCAGCACTCAGGCCCTCCCTCTACTCTGATAACCGGAGCAGTATGTATACCGGCAGTATAACATTCCCGCTCCGTCTCCATATCGTAGAGCTCCAGATGTGCTGAGGCCCGGATTATCGCGTCCGGACCCCGATCGGCGCCTTTTATCCAGGTGCTGGTTCCGTCATAAGGAACGGGTATTACGACATAGGAGGCGTTATCGAAATCGGTCTTCTCACCGTTTAGGGCAAGAAAGGACGGCCCCATTAGGCCGACCTCTGCCGGATAACCGGAATCTGGTAATTGATAAAATTTAGAGACACAAGAGCGGTCCCGTATTTCTTCCTGGGAACAAAACTCCGGCTTATATATTCCGGTTCGTTCAGCATATAGTTTTCTCTATAACCGTTATAATAAAGTTCGTGGAGACTTTCCTTCAGCTGTGCCCGCGCTTCTTTCTCGGTCAGAGGTCCGTTGTATTCACAGACCAGTCCGCCGTGACGCCTGCCTGTGGCATATTCGGTCAGCCAGCCCCAGATTATGCCCGCGGTGGCTCTGGTTCCTTCAGGGGCTGTGGAAACGGCCATGATGGTTTCCATCACTGCTCCGTGTTCCAGGACTTTCGGTTTTTCTACCTGTCTGGCGCACGACGGGAGGATGGATGAATAGGTCATGATGTTGCACATTTCTATTCCCGCGTCCCTTAGTGCGAGATGATATGAACCGGCATGAACGGTAATGTCGCTCTCGCCGGTGCCTTCACTCAGAAAAAAATCTTTGGGAATCCTCATTCCCACGGTGATGTACGGTAAACTCAGTTCCCCCAATACTTGGGGCTCCGGGCGGATTAATACTTCCACTCGCGTATCTCCTAAAACGGAGAAGTCATTTCGGGGGCAGCCTGTAATGTCAGGAAATACCGGTTTGGCTTTTTCGTCAGAGAAGTATTATTTTAAAATACCGAACGGAGATATACCTTGTGATAACCGGACCATCCTGCATAAAACACCTCTGGGAGAACTGTTTGATACCAGTTTCCCGAACAGCCACCCTTGCAATGACCACTCAAATAGTAAGATGTTCGCAGACTTTCGTTAGCATGAAGGGTCCGGTTGTCTGCTGCGTACAAACTGTACGAAACAAAATAATAGTCAAATGAAAGGAAAAAAACAATAGATTTTTTAAAAATTAATACTCTTAGGCTGCCAGGCATCCAGTTTCGTGAGAACCGCGGAGCTGCCTTGTGCCCTGACTGAAACCCCGGCGCTGTCTTTTCGTCCCGGGTATACCCCAAACGATCAGTACTTCTGAGGTTCCCAATCCCCTGCCAGATAATGAGCCCAGGAATGAGGCGCGTGGTTGGCGTATTCATAGCTCTCGAAGATATCACCGTTCCCGAAAATTCTGGGATCACCGGTTTCTTCGAGCTTGTCTTTCAGGTCGGTCCAAAGGTCCCGCTTTAAGGAAGCGAACTCCGGGTTATCCGCGAGATTTTTCATACAGGAAGGGTCCTCTTTAATATCGTAGAGTTCTTCCGGCGGCCGCTTACCGAAACATTTTTCATAGTAAAAAGTATTTTCTCCCGATTTTTCCAGTTCCAGGATCCGGGATTTTACCGGTGAACTGTCGCAGTTGGTAAACCCGGTCTCCGGATTCCCGGCGGGCCACCGGTCAGGAGCAAAGTTCCGGACGTAGAGGTATTCCGGTGTCCGGACGCACCGCACCGGGTAACCAAGGTCTCCTTCACGTCCCATGTCGTGCCGTTCCCTGCCCATATAGACTCTGTTCCGATGTTCGGTTGCACGGCCGGAACCGGGGGTGTTGAAGATATCGAAGAGGCTTTTCCCGGTTACCGAATCGGGTATCGGAACACCTGCCGCTTCGAGGAATGTGGGCGCGATATCAATAAAGCTGATAAGGTCGTCAACCCGCCGGCCGGGACTGATCTTTCCGTTCCACATAACCGCGAAAGGCAGTCTAAAATCATCCTCATACATCTGTCC
The DNA here is from genome assembly GCA_964384485.1 of uncultured Spirochaetales bacterium. Classification (GTDB taxonomy): domain Bacteria; phylum Spirochaetota; class Spirochaetia; order CAYLLE01; family CAYLLE01; genus CAYLLE01. The sequence goes on from CAYLLE010000133.1 coordinate 3,641, forward strand.
CTTTACCCGGGGGAAGGGCGCGCCGTTGTCGGAAGTTACCACAACCAGGGTATTTTCAAGCTCACCCCGGTCCTCCAGGATATTGAGCATAATGCCCAGGTGCCGGTCGAACCATTCGATTTCGAAGGCGTAATCGTTTAAATCCTCCCGGACCTGTTGTTCATCGGGCCAGTAAGGCGGTACGGGAATTTCTGCTGTCGGCGGTTTTCCGTTACGCTTTCCTTCTCCGGGGGAGTAGGGGCGATGGGGTTCTCTTCCGCCGTACCAGAAGTGAAAGGGCATTCCTTCAGGTTTGGTTTCGAGAAACTCCTTGAAGTTGGCGGCATAATCGGTATCGGATATCAGGCTTCCTTCGGGGGGACTCAGTTTCCGGCTGTTGTATTCCGGCCCTGCCGGATTCCGTGTCCGTCCGCATCGGCTCCAGTTTCCGGGAGCCCAGGGTTTTCCGGTAAATCCGATGTGATATCCGGCGCGTTCCAGCAGGTCCGGATACACTTCAAGGTTTTCGGGCCAGTAGTTCCAGTGCAGACAGCACTCCCGGTTCTGCCAGGTGTGCCTGCCTGTCAGAATCCCCGCCCTGGATGGGGCGCACTTTGGGTTTGTGGTGAACGCCCCGGTAAAAAGGATTCCCTCCCGGGCGACACGGTCAAAGGCCGGAGAATTCAGGAATCGGTGCCCGCAGGCACTGAAATGGGAGGCGTCATCGGCAACGGCGAAAAGGATGTTCGGCTTCATATTATAAACAGTATAATGTATCTTCATCATTGTAAATGTAACCGCAGGAAATTGCTGCCGCTGAGAAAAAAAGCAACAGGAATAAACATACACTTATAGGTCTTTTTTATATTACCCTCCCGCAAAACTTTTAAATGATAATTAAACTTTCCGACTAGTTATTCGCTTATACCCGGGTTGTGCGTCATAGTTGAATTTTCAACTAATAATTCAATAACCAGGCTGTTTGGAATGTTTACAGTCCACTGTTGACAAGACCATAGCAGCCAGGATCCTTGCTTATATCATGAGCACGTACGTCGAAGGATATATCAGCGTTTTTCTTCTTGTCCCGCAATCATATGAACGCTATAATCGGAATCCTATGGTAAAAAAAATTCTCCTCGTAGAAGACGAAGCCCTCATAGCCATGGCGGAAGCCCAAATACTTAAAAAGCAAGGGTTTGATGTAGTGACCGTGTATAACGGCGAGAAAGCGATCGAGGCGGTAGAAGCGGACCCCGATTTTTCGCTTATCCTCATGGACATCGATCTCGGCAAGGGCCGTATCAACGGGCCGGCGGCAGCCCAAGAGATTCTGAATAAAAAGGACATCCCTATTGTCTTTTTATCTTCCCACACCGAACCGGAGATGGTGGAAACAACCGAGGGAATTACCTCTTACGGCTACATCGTAAAGAACTCGGGAGAAACGGTGCTCCTTGCCTCGATAAAAATGGCGTTTCGGCTGTTTGAGGCCCGAATGAAGGAGAGGGAACACAAAGAGGCGTTACTCCATTCACATGATTTAATGAGCTATATTATCGAACATAACCAAAGCGCCGTTGCCGTTCACGACAAAGATCTCAAGTATATCTATGTGAGTAAGCAATATCTTAATCAATATAACGTAGAAAAAAGAGATGTTATTGGAAAACACCACTACGAAGTCTTTCCGGACCTGCCGCAAAAATGGAGAGAGGTGCATAAAAAAGCGCTGGCCGGCGAAGTGTCTAAAGGAGAGGATGACCCTTATGAACACGAAGACGGAACAATCGAGTGGACGCGATGGGAATGCAGGCCCTGGCATGAAGCGGACGGTTCGATCGGTGGATTTATTATCTATACGGAAGTTATCTCGAAAGAACGGCAGGCAAAATTTGATGTACGGGATAACATAAATTATCTGCAAGCTATTCTAAGAACTACTCGTGACGGCTTTTGGGCTTTCGATACAGACGGCAACTTCGTAGATGTTAATAATGCCTACTGCGAGATGAGCGGATATACCAGAGACGAGATTCTCCGGCTGAAAGTTTCGGATATAGACGCGGATAAGAGACCGGAAGACACGGCCGACCGAATGAAACGAATTATTAATACCGGCAGCGAGATGTTTCAGGCCCGCCATCGCAGGAAAGACGGGAGCATATTCGATGCGGAGGTTTCCGCGTCTTTTCTCGGAGGGGAACAGGATCGATTTATCTGTTTTTGCCGAGATATTACCGAACGCATGCAGGCGGAGGATGCTTTAAAGGCCGGCCGTGACCTGTTAAATGCCACCCAGAGGATTGCCGGGATAGGCGGCTGGGAGTGGGATGTGGCTACGGATACGGTTACCTGGACTGAAGAATTATATACTATTACTGGATTGGACCCCAACTTTCCACCGCCGCAGTTTAACGATGACCACCATAAAATATATACGAAAGAAAGTTGGCAAAAGCTTACCGGCGCTGTTGACAACGCGCTTAAAACCGGAGAACCCTACGAAATATTCGCACAGATGGTACGCCCCGACGGCGAGCTTAGGGATGTATTTATTCACGGAGGTTCAATTTTGAATAACGAGGGTGCTATTTCGGGCCTCTTCGGTATTGTTGAAGATATTACCGACAAAAAACTTCGGGAAAAACAACTGAAAGAAAGTGAAGAAAACCTGCGCGTCACCCTCAACTCTATTGGTGACGCGGTCATATCTACGGATATTGACGGTGCTATTGTTAGGATGAACCCCGTCGCTGAGAACTTATGCGGGTGGGGTATAGATGAGGCGAAAGGAAAAGCCCTCGCGGAGGTGTTTCGTATCGTCCACGCCGATACCGGAGAACCGGTGGAAAACCCGGTCGCGGAGGTGCTGGAAACGGGGAAGATTATCGGTCTCGCGAACCATACGATGCTTATCTCCAAAGATGGAACGAAATATCAAATAGCCGACAGCGCGGCCCCCATCCGTGACGGTACCGGCCGCACCACCGGGGTGGTGCTGGTTTTTCGAGACGTTACGGAGGAGTATCGCGCGGCGCAGGCGCTGGCTGACAGCAAGTGGGAAATGGCCCGGGCGCAGGAGATGGCGCTGCTCGGTTCCTGGCGGTTCGATCTGGATTCCGGAATCGTAGGCGGCTCGGACCAAGCCCGGAGGATATACGGGCTGGACGAGGGTGAGTTGACGATTGACTACATCCAGTCGATCTGCCTGCCTGTGTATCGTCCCAAGCTCGATGCCGCGCTCAAGGCGCTTGTCGAGGAAGGAACACCGTACGACGTCGAGTTCCAAATACGCCGCCCGTCGGACAACACGGTGCGGAGCATTCACTCCGTTGCGGAGTATGACGCCGAACACCGTCGAGTCGTCGGGATGATCCAGGACATTACCGAACGCAGGCGGGCCGAAGATAAACTTCGGGGAGCATTGAAAGAAAAAGAGTTTCTGATGCAAGAACTCAATCATCGGGTAAAGAACAATCTGGCCATGGTTTCTTCCCTTATCAGCTTAAGGGAATCGGAAACAGCGGCTGACTATTCCAATATTAAACACCAGGTAAGTGCTATAAGCCTAATTCATGAAAAACTCTACCAAGCCGGGAATGTTACGGAAGTTTATTGCCGGGATTATATCGGCGACCTTCTCTCCACCATCTTCACTTCTTTCGCCGGGAGGCAAGTAAAACTAGAAGCAAATATCGACGCGGTTTCCATTCCTACGAAATCAGCCATGCCCCTCGGGCTCATTATCAACGAGATTGCCACAAACGCGATAAAATACGGCTTTAACGAGAAAGAATCGGCGTTATTTTCAGTTACAATGAAAGAAGACAGGGAGAACAATCGGTACGAGCTCATTCTCTTAAATACCGGGAATCCGTTCCCGGAGGATGTAGATATAGAAAATCCTCAAACCTTAGGCTTTCGGCTTATTTCTGCTCTGACGGAACAACTCGGCGGCAGCATCGACTTGAAGCGGAGACCGTACCCGGTCTTTACTATACGGTTTCCGCACACGGAAATAACGAAATAACCTCGTTTACGGAACATAACCGAGGTATGTAAGCAATGATTCTCTCCGTCGCTGCGGTCACGACGCTGCTAGCCCATCAGGGCAATGAGTTCACTGATGTCGATTGTGGCAATCCCTGATGTAATATCGGACATGGCGTATGGAAGAATCAGCACATTATTGTGGATCAGGCCGCCGCATGAATAGACGACATTTGGTACGTAACCCTCGCGCTCATCATCATTCGGCGTAAGAAGGGGCTGTTTCAGTGGGTAAGAACGAGCCATCCCTCGTTTATTTCAATGGGTGAACCGCAGTTGCCGATTTGTATGAATTCCCAGGGATACGTTGGTTCTTGAATAATTTTCGGCTCCTGCCAAAAATGAAGGTGGTTCGAATACATTATGTAGTTGTTTTCGCCGTCCTGCCGTGAAAGCATGGCAAAACGGCCGTCGATTTTACGCGGGAAAAGGGCCATTCCCTTGTTCTGGACCGACTTGCCGTTTAATGTAACGATGTTAAAGGTAACGAAGTCTTTTGTTTCAATTAATTGC
>CAYLLE010000133.1:8285-10056 GCA_964384485.1 uncultured Spirochaetales bacterium
TACGTTGCGTAATAGGAAATGCTGCCGTCGTCCTCAAAAAACTGTACAAACCTTGCGTCTTCTATTCCGCTTGTTTCATTTTCCGATATCGGGAATATCACCCGCTCCGATAATATATGGTCGTCATGGAACCGAATTTCATAATTGCTGTCCGCGAGCCAGTTGATAATTTCGATTTCTCTCCTGTTTACGTTTCCCTTCTCCTTCGAGAGAAGTTCCCTTAGCTCCCGCCGGGTAAACGCTTCCGCTATCTGCGAGAATAGGTAATTCATCGTCGTCTCGGAAATGTTCATTTCACGCAGTTTTCGCCGAAACAAGTGCCGGTCGTACATGGAGTCAACCATAACATCCGGGGTTTCTACATATGCACTCGCGGAAATGAAGCGGATTGAATTGCTGCCGTCAATAATACCGCTCTGAAAGACAATGGATGAAATGTGCCCCTCACCCGTCGCGCGGAGACTCATAATAACCCGGAGGCCCCGCTCGGGCACACCCGTTTGGTCCGGATCGGGTACAATGGAGGGATTAAAAAGCGCGGCGGATTCAACAGCGTATTCCATGGTAAAATAGGCGCCGATAAGCAGTTTTTTTGTCGTGCTGATTTGAGCCCCGCTTCCGATGAACTTTGAAACATTCTGAAAGTTTCGTTCCAGTACCTGCCGAAGGTTCTTGTGCCGATCGGAGAAATCAGCAAGGGTATTTTTCAGTACTTCTTCCGCGTCATGAGCATCGAGCCGCAGGACACGTTCGATAATTTTCGGAATGCGCTCTGTTGATGGAATATGGTAGCGTGTAATTACCCGGGAAGTGTCCCGCAGGATTTTTATGTCTCTCCGGTTCATAACCGCCGCTTCCCCCGAAGAATTGTATTTATACCTCGATATACGCTTCCACCATGCGGTCCGCCGTGAAGTATGTTTCAACGCGGCGCCTGCAGTCCCTTCTGTCAATCGTTTGTACGGTGGAAACCGCCCGTACCGCCGTTTCAACGGAGTCCACGAGAAAACCGTTCTCGCCGTCTGTAATAAGTTCAGGCATGCTTCCTCGCCGCGAGCCCCTCGGTTAGGAGTGAGACGATGCTTTCCCACGGCCCGTAGTGTCTCGGGGGGTGCGCCAAGCAATCGGCGAAAGCATTGCAAACTAATCAACCAAACATGCCGGAAAAATGAATGAATTCCTATTCGCAGTTCACCCAGACGATATTCAGATATACCGGCGGGGGAAGTGTCCGGCAGGAAACCACATCGGTTACGGGGTAATCAAAAAACATATATACCGCGGCGCCCATATCGTCTACGAAATCAATTCCGGACACACAACTCTAAGGGCCCCGGCTTCATCCCAAAGACCGCTTCATCCCCGGGGAACAGGTCGGTTTCTCATTTAGGAGAGTCGTTCCCCTCTACATTCGTCAGGGTGATACACCAGCACATCATTGAGCAGCGCCTGAATCATGTCTCCTCCGGAGGAGGAATGAAGAGTACTTCATTATTAGACTTTGTACTCATCTATGCACAACAATTCTACCGGGAATTCCCTTTCCCCCCTGAAATGATTCCAAGGTGCTGTATCAGTTTTAATTCGTGCCTCTCCATACCCCCTCCATGTGAGAGAAGAGACAAGCCCCCCGCAACTGCGGTGCTTGTCAACAATATCTCCGCCCGCCGACGAGCTTAATGGATTAGCTTGGCCCGGCGTGCGTCGTCTACTCGTTGCTCCGCCGAGACGGTTCGCCCGGCGTCGTCAACGCATCTCACCGCCCCGCGGA
>CAYLLE010000134.1:0-8606 GCA_964384485.1 uncultured Spirochaetales bacterium
GGTCAGGGGAATGGTATATATTTTTAATGATTACCGACCGACGGTCGGTCGGCGGGGTGATATTATCCAGTGTTGCCAAAATTGTTGGCGCCGTGGACATCAGTACGGAAGGATTCTGTACATGAAGGTGAGCTGGTTTACAAAAGAGACCTTGGAGCGGTTTTAATGACAGCATTGAAAAAATTTTTAAACAGGAAAAGCTATGAAAACACATGATGAACGGTACCGGGAAATCATCGAAACCGCGGAAAAACTGTTTTTTGAACAGGGGTACGCGGGTACCAGTGTTCAGGCGATTATCAATAAAATCGGTATCGCGAAAGGGACATTCTACCATTATTTCTCCTCAAAGGAGGAGCTGCTTGAAGCGACTACCCTGGATATGTCAAAGCGGGTGATCGAGCAGATATCCTTCCTGGTTGAAAAGGAAGGCGGCAGTGCTGTGGAAAAGATCAACCGGTATAACCGTTTGGCCAGTATGTGGAAGGCGGATAGGTTGGAAGCCATGATCCCGTATCTCCGGGAGTTATACCGTCCCGAGAATATCAGCCTCCGGGTCAAACTGAACCAGAAGTCGATTGAGCTGGGCAAACGGATATATTCCAAATTCATCAGACAGGGGGTTGCGGAAGGAGTTTTTAATGTTTTTGATCCGGACCGGATCGGCGAACTTCTGCTCCATTTTAAAATTGCCCTGGGAGACATGATCGTCTCGAAATTTCTGGAGCTTCCCGGGCATCCTGAACATGTGGATGAACTGATCGCCCAGTTTGAGTTATATGAGGATTCCACGGAACGGCTGCTGGGAGCTCCGAAAGGCTCACTTCAGTTATATGACGCGGAAAACATCAAGGATATCTTAACAAAAATAGCCGGAGGTAAAGATGAAGGCAATTGAAGTAAAAAACCTCACGAAGTACTACGGAAAACAGCGGGGGATCATCGAGGTTTCCATGGACATTGGTGAAGGAGAGATTTTCGGTTTCATCGGTCCGAACGGGGCCGGGAAATCCACGACCATACGTACCCTGCTGGGATTAATTTATCCCACCCGCGGGGAAGCCAGGATTTTCGGGAAGCTCTGCGGAAAAGAGACAAAAGATATCGGGAGACTGATCGGATATTGTCCCTCAGAGGTTGATTATTACAGCGGCATGACCGTCGGCTCGTTTCTCGATTACTCAGCCCGGTATTACCGAGACGTGAACGCGGAAAGGCGGAAGGAACTAATCGAGCGGTTTGAGGTGGAGCCGAGGCGTAAGTTTGTGGATTTGTCCATGGGTAACAAAAAGAAGGTGGCTATCATTCAGAGTCTGCTCCATGAACCAAAGCTGCTGATCCTTGACGAACCAACCAACGGACTGGATCCGCTGATGCAGACACGGTTTTATGAGGTACTCCGGGAGGAAAATAAAAAGGGTACGACCATCTTTTTTTCTTCCCATATACTGACGGAGGTGCAGAAAATTTGCGAGCGGGTGGCTGTTGTAAAGGAGGGCAGAATAATTGCCCAGGAAAATATTGATACCCTTCGGCAGAAACATTTGAACCGGGTATCTCTCGAGTTCGCGGCTGAGGAAGCTGATCAGTCGATTCAAGTGGAAGGGGTAGTTTCCCGGGAGAACCGGACCGCGGGAACAAACCTGCTGTTTTCCGGAGACGTGAACAGACTGATACAGGTGCTGTCCCGGAAAAAACTGAAACGGCTGCAGATTACCGAGCCGACATTAGAGGAAGTATTTATGCACTACTACGAAGAAAAGGGAGGTGCCGAATGAACGGGAACTTGCTTTTATTTGAACTGAAGAGGAACCGGATCAGGTTCCTGATATGGCTTTTAATTCTTGGCGGACTGATTGCTTTTACCATGGCAGCCATACCTTCCATGGCGGAAGACCAGGCACAGATGGAATCCATGCTGGAGATGTTTCCGGAAGGATTCAAAAAAGCGTTCGGGATGGATGCTGAATCCTGGGGCAGCACCCTGGGAATATACTCCACGTATCATATTTTTTACGCGTATCTCTCCGGTGCCATTTTCGCGATCTCGTTAGGGTTGGATATTGTCGCGAAAGAGGAAAATAAGCGCACCGCCGAATTCCTGCTTACCCGTCCGGTTACCCGTGCTGAAATCATGGCGTCTAAAGCGGCCGCGTTTTTTATCTATGTGTTAGCTCTAAACATCCTGCTGGCTTTGGCCGGATGGGCAGCCGTAGAAACATCTGCTTCCGGTCCCCTCGATATGAAGCCGTATTTAATCTTCTGTGTGTACGGATTCCTGCTGAATCTTCTGTTCGGCTGCCTTGGTCTGCTTATTCCGTCCATCGTAAAACGGGGGAAGATATCAGCCGCCGCGGGAATCGGGATCGTGCTGGGATTCTATTTTATCGACTCCCTGGCCAGGGCCTCCGAAGTCATTGGAAAGATCGGATTCATCAGCCCGTTCCACGCTGCGGATACAAAGATCCTCGATCCGGGATACAGCCTGGAACTTTGGCGGATCTTTTATTTTGTGATTCCCATTGTTCTGTTCACCGTTTCGGCGTTTATCTTTTACCGGAAGAAAGACATATATGTTTAACGGGTTCAGCAATTCCCGGACAACTCGATCTAAAATTTAAAAGATCACGCAAGGGGGTGCCGGGAGTTGCTGTAACGGGTTGCTTTCCTCCGCCGGTACTGGCATAATCAAATAATTATGGGTATGGATAATCTTGATTACGGAGTAATCGGCAATTGTAAATCAGCGGCGTTGGTAAGCAGAACCGGAAGTATTGACTGGTGCTGTCTTCCCGACTTCAATTCGTCATCAATTTTTGCCGCCATTCTGGATGAGGAGCAGGGCGGCTGCTTCAAGGTTGAGGTGACCGATGATTATACCGTCACCCAGAAATACGTTGACCGGACGAATATACTCTGCACCAGATTTTCAAACGGGAGTGATGTATTTGAGGTGATGGATTTTATGCCCCGGTACAAAACCGACATCGGGTATTACTACTGTCCTCCGGAAATTATCAGACTGGTGAAACATATTTCCGGTGCACCCCGGGCTGTGTTCAGGTTCATTCCCCGTCTCGGTTACGGTCAGCATGAAACCTATACAAGGATTCACGGCGACTACATAAAAAGTTCGACTACAAACGGTACCTATGAATCGATATATCTTTACTCGGATCAGAATCCCCAGGTAATAATGGATGCCCAGGAGATAGAAATCCGGGAAGACCACTGGTTCGTCCTCAGTTACAATCAGAAGCTGGGTGATCTGAATTGGCACCGGATCCGCCTGGAATACGACAGAACCGAAGTTTACTGGCTGAACTGGCTGGAACGGACCATCAGTTTTACCCAGTACCAGGAGGAGATTTTCCGGAGTGCTCTTGTGCTCAAACTCCTGACGTATCATAAATCGGGAGCAATTCTAGCGGCTGTAACTACTTCGCTCCCCGAAACAATCGGAGAGGTCCGGAACTGGGACTACCGGTTCTGCTGGATCCGTGACGCGTCCATGGCGATTTCGATTCTGACAACCATCGGTCATTACAATTCGGCAAAGCGGTTCCTGAACTTCATCGTCAATATCATTCCATTTAAAGACGACAAGATCCAGATAATGTACGGGATCCGGGGAGAAAAAGAGCTGACCGAAAAGGAACTCACCTGGCTGTCCGGATATGAAAATTCCAGCCCGGTCCGGGTGGGGAACGCTGCGTACCAGCAGAAGCAGAACGACATCTATGGTGTTCTGGTGGATGTAATTCATCACTACTTCAGGCTGTTCCGTCATACTTTCGCGAACAGTGAAGACCTGTGGACGATTATCCGGACCCTCCTCCGGACAGTCGCGGAAAACTGGCAGAATCCGGATAAAGGTATTTGGGAGATCCGGAGCCAGGAGCGGCATTTTACCTTTTCGAAGGTGCTCTGCTGGGTAGCCATGGACCGGGGAGTCAAGATCGCGGAAATTCTAAAGAAAGATTATTACGTGGAAGAATGGAGCCGTATAAGAGAAGAAATAAAGCAGGATATTCACGAATCGGGATGGAACGATGAAGTCGGCGCCTTTACTCAATACTACGGGAGTACCGCCATGGATGCCTCCAACCTGCTTATGGAAGCGTACGAATTTATCGATGCCCAGGATCCCCGCTATGTTTCCACCGTTCTAAAGACCAAGGAGGAACTTTCCCGGGACGGACTCATGTACCGGTACAAGAACCAAGATGATTTCGGGTTTCCCTCGTCTTCCTTTACGGTATGCACATTCTGGATGATTAAAAGTCTCTGCAAAATCGGCAGGAAGGAAGAGGCCCGGGAGATGTTCGATAAAATACTCACCTATTCGAACCATCTGGGGCTTTACAGTGAGGACATCGATTTTAAGACAAAAAGGCTGTTGGGCAATTTCCCGCAGGGCTACTCCCACTTGGCACTCATAGATACCGCCATGGTCCTTTCGGATTTTACCATCAGTCAGGAGCAGCAGCTGGAGTCACTGCTCAAATATCCCTTTGCCGATTGACGGGAAATCCGTTTTTACAGTCCGGATCCGGATCATCATCATCCTTGATGATGTTATAAAAAACCGAGTCGCCCGAGCTTGTTTCAAGAACATGTTATTGTCACGGTTTCCCTGATACTCCACCAGCATGAAGCTGAATGACTCTCATGGTTTGGAAACCGGTATTCCTTTCCTAATGACTCGAATCGTGGACAAATAATCTAGATAAATATTTTTAAGAAAAGGAGATATGATCAAGGGGCCGGGGAAATATCTATGCCCTGGATAATTTATTACAATACAATTATTTACTGCGATTTTATGTCCATGTTTCATGGCACTATTTATTTCTTTAGAATCAGCTGAGATTATTCTTCCCGGGCTAACCCCCGGAAAGCCGGTAAATGTCCATTTCGGCAAGCCAGGGCACGAGATGCCGGATTTCAGTACCGTCCGGAAAAGTTTTTTCCCGGGAGAGTTTCCTTACCAGCTGTATTTTTCCGCATTCATCAAAAAACTTTGTATAGTGATTAAACGCTTTTGAGGGTGAATCATCACCTGTTTTTACTTCTATAAGCAACGGTCTCCCCGACTCAGGAACAACCGCGAAATCAATTTCCCGACCTTCCTTGGTACGCAGATAATGCAGCCCAATGTTCAGTCCCAAACTGTCCTCTATATAGTCCACTTCTTTTTTTAAGGCGCAGGCGGTCAGATTTTCCAGCTTACCCCCCTCGCCGCTTTTCACCTGACCGGTATCATAGAAATAGTATTTCGGTTCTTTCAATATTGATCGCGCGATATTTTTGTGATATGGTCTCACCGCGAAGACTACATAAAGGTTCTCCAGAAGTGAAAGCCAACGCTTTACGGTTTTTGCGTCACATTCCAGATCCCGGGCAAGATTCGCGTAAGAAACAGGAGAACCTACTCTTTTTTTCAGCAGTTCCGCGAGAGTCTCCATTGCAGTTATATTCTTCACCGATTCCAAATCCACCAGATCATGCTTCAGAATAATATCGCTGTGTGTTTTTCTCCATCGAAGATAAAAGCGTTCATCATTTTCCAAAAATGGTTCCGGAAACCCCCCGTAATGCATAATCCTCTCAAATGCTTCTTCCGGTTCAATCTCATTACGTACTTCTTTAATATCGAACGGATGAAGATGATAAAGAAAATATCTTCCTGCAAGCGAATCCCCCGCTTTTCTGAAGGTATCAATACGCGCGCTTCCGGTTACCAATAATGACGGTGGTATTCCTTCAACGTCATAGACCCCTTTTAGCCAGGATTTCCAGTTTTTCATCTTATGGAGTTCATCCAGAATAAGTGTGTCCTTATTTCTATCCCAGCTTTTTTCCTTGAAAGCTGCCCTGTGCTCCGCGTAATCATAATTCAAATAATCGTACTCACCATTAACCATTTTTGCCAGTGTGGTTTTCCCGGCCTGTCTTGGACCGGTTATTATTACGATTTTTCTTTGAAGATCTTTCTGAATTTGTTCCTGAAGTAACCGTCTCATGCTGACCATTATGGCATGTATTCCTGAATAGTCAAGACTAAAACGGAATACATTCCTGAAAAGTCATAATCCGTATACAACCTACTCTTCGGTATAGGCCAGGCTTTTCCGGTATTCCCCGGGGGTGATACCGTAATATTTCTTGAATACCCGTATAAAAGTGTTGGAACTCAGATACCCCACCTGATCTGAAATTTCATGAATCGGAAGACCGGGTTTCTCCATCAGCTCCTTTCCCTTCTCCAGCCGGAACGTATTAAGATAGTCGATGAATTTTGTGCCGGATTGTTCCTTGAAGAACTTGCTCAGATAAACCGGCGAGATATGGAAGTGATCCGCGATGGTGTTCAGGCACAGATTTTTGTTCCCGAAATCTTTTTGGATATATTTCTTGATTTCCCGGAGCAGGTAGATGTTGCTGCTCTGTTCCTTTTCGGACACCACGGCGCAGATTCTCCGGTATAAATCCTTTACCTCCTCCAATACGTCTTCCGCCGTGCGGTCTTCCTCTTCCCGGCTGCTCATCCATTTGTCGGTAACCTCGCCCCGGTCCAGATGAACCGCGTCCATAACCTTCCATACCGTAGTTGCCAGGTCGTTCAGAAACAGCTTCAGCATCCGGGGAGGAAGGTCCCGGTCCCGGCAGTTGATTCTGAATATTTCGTCCAGGATCTTTTCTATGTCCGGATAATTTCCGGTTCTGGCGAAATGCATAAGCCGGTTTTCTTCTTCCAGGGGATAGTAGATGGTATTGTCGTATTTCTGGATGTTTCCGTAATACGTAACCGCGGAAAGACCCTTCACATGATTATAATTTGCCGCGATTTTTGCTTCGTGGAATGATTTGTAAATCCCCGAAATTTCAATATACCGCCGGCCCGCTCCAAGGGACACCATCCCGGGGATTGTATCGCTGACCGCCTCCCTGACCTGCTCGAGACACCGGTTCAGCCGGCGGTCTTCATGATTTTCCGCGGGTTCAGGTTTGTTGATGATAATTGCCAAGCTGTTCTGTTCGGCTTCCAAAACATACACCTGATAACAGGGAGAGAGGATACGTTCAACCTGTTTTATGGCGGCGGAAATACCCGGTCCGGGAAGTGACTGATCCCCGTACCCTTCCGATGACAGGACCGATACGGTAAAGAAGTAGTGAGGAAAAGAGATGCCGTACATATCAAGGTTTTTCTGTATATCTGCCGTGCCGAACGTGTTGAACTTGAGAAGGCGGGAGAGGAAATAATTTTTTAGGACAGGCATTTTCTCCTGAAGGGTTTGTTCCAGATGCCGGTTTTCAGTGAAAGATTCGTCGATGGCTTCCTGGATGATGCGGTACTCCTCTTCCCGCTGTATCGGGTTTTCATCATCGGGAATGCTGGAAAGGTGGGTATGGATAAAGTCCACAATCCTTTTTACCGGCTGGTAGTTTTTATTCGACAAATAATATGAGGCCGCCAGACCGGCCAGAATGGTAAAGAGTATTACCCCGATAAAGATATTTTTAATGGGAGATATTTGATTGAAAATTTCGGTCCCCGGGATCACGTAGAGATACTTCCAGGGGACAATCCGGGAAGTAGAGTAAATCCCGATGTACCGTTCCCCTTTGTGGTGAAACGACAGGTGTCCCCCGGCTCCGGTGAGATCGTTCCGGTAATCGAACTGTCTGCTGTCGAGGCTCCCGGAGGTGGATCCGTAAGATACTCCATCAGGATTGATGATTCTCGCGTAATGGAGAACTCCGTCATCCCCGAAAAACTGCCAGAGCTTATCCAGCTCAATAAACGCGATGAGCATCGCTTTTTTCGCGGTCCTGTGATCGGGCAGAGGCTGCAGGTAGGTGATCGTACGGATAGGCATTCCGTAATCGTTCATGGTTTCCCGGGCGGGCCAGATAGTAATCCGGTCAACAGCCTGGACCGAATCGAACCATTGTGAAAATGTCATATCGGTGTAGGAGAAAATATTTTCATAGAAAAAGCCGATATCGTAGCTCGCCGTGGAGGTGACGAATGTTTCATCTTCAGGAAAGAAGATTCCTATCTGATAGGCCAGGTCCTGATACGCCCTGGTTAAGCGGACGTCGTTCATGATCTCCTTGAGTATCATGATATCCTCGGGACCGGAGGTTCTTCCGGAGGATAAGTATCCGATTACGTCTCTGCTTTCGGACAGCTGTATCGCCTTTTTGTTGAGTTCTCCCAGGTGGATGTAGATGATATCTCTCCCCTGGCTGACAATCTGACTTGTGGAATCGGTTACTTCCTGCTCCAGAGTGCGGATAGTTTTTGCGTAAACTATGATGGAGATGCAGGCGATCGGTATTACCAGGATTACCAGGTAGGACATAAAAAGCCTGAGAAACAGTCTGCTGTTGAAAACAGGCAGGAATATGAGGGCGGGGACCATCGATTTTATTCCTTCGGAAAACCGGCGTCTCATGTGATATATCAGTATACACCATAGATGCTGGGATTGTCAATTCCGGCTGACTTGAGTTAAAGGCAATTCTGAATTACAGGTTTAGAATTGTTCCTCCAGGAGATTTGAGACCGCTTCCTTTTCCATAACCGCCCTGGA
>CAYLLE010000134.1:8706-10033 GCA_964384485.1 uncultured Spirochaetales bacterium
GCGTGCAGGCTGATGATATCGCTTGTGCTTATAAGGTCTTCGAATGTAGTGAGAGGGATTTTCCCCGGGTTTCGGATAAACGGATCGTATCCCGTGTTGATGCATCCGAAAGCCGCGGTCAGCCCGGCAACGGCGCTTCCGATTCTGCCGCAGCCGATTATCCCGACCCGCTTTCCCTTGAGCAGGTTTCCCTTAAGCCGCGTCCAGCCGCCCTGCCGTACGGCGGAATCCGCCGCGGTGATCTTCCGCAGCAGGCAGAGCATGAGACCCAGCGTCAATTCAGCCACCGATGTGACCGGAGCCTCCGGGGTGTTGCGGACGGTGATCCCGAATGCTTCCGCCGCTTCCAAGTCCACGTTGTCCATTCCGACTCCGCACCGGGAAATCACCTTGAGTTCCCGGGCCGATTCCAGAACCTTCCGGGTCAGCGGTTCAACCCCGGCGATCAGCCCCTGGGGCTGATGCTCCTTTAGAAGCCGCGCGACTTCCTCTTCCGTAAGCCGGCGGCCGAACGGATTTTTGATCACGTCGTGTTCCGGGGGGATAGGGGCATTAAATGATGAGGTTGTGCAGAGAATTTTCATAGACTCCTCCCTGATAATCGGGTATACACCCGGATAATGTTTTCCGCGGGAATATCCGGTCCGTAAAGCTGGCTTCCGCAGGCGATGTATCCGCCGGTCCTGCTGAATTCGGCAACGGTCCTGTCCACGTGATCCTGAACCGATTTTTCATTACCCCGGGGAAGAACATGCTGGGTATCAATTCCGCCGTGGAACACAACCCTGCCTCCGAAGCGCGCTGCAAGGTTTTCAGGTTCCATTTCCCGGGATTCTGAAGTTGCTGTCTGCTTAATTTCTTCTTCGCTTTTGATACTATAACAGATATAATTCATTGGGAGGAGATGAGTGTGGATAACCCCGTAAAGAAGCAGCCTTTAAACGGAACCCCGTCACTGGGAACGTGGATTCAGATCGGTCATCCGGCAATTGGTGAAATACTCGGTGAAATGTCCTTCGACTGGATAGCCGTGGACTGCGAACATACCGATATTACACCCGCCAATTTCGCGTCGGTGATCCGCGGTTTCTACGGACGCGGTCCGGTTCCTTTTGCCCGGGTAAAGGAAAACGATACCCTGACGATCCGTCAGGTACTCGATGTCGGGGCCGGGGGTGTAATCGTGCCGCTGGTAAACAGCCGGAAGGAAGCGGAATATACCGTCCGGGCCGCCAAGTTCCCTCCCCGGGGCATCCGGGGGTTTTCGTTCTGCAGAACCAACAATTACGGGGAGGATTTTGATCGGTATGTCAAGGAAGCGAATAAC
>CAYLLE010000135.1:0-5707 GCA_964384485.1 uncultured Spirochaetales bacterium
CACCGGGAATTGCCGTTTTTCCGCGCGAAAAAATATGCGGCAATTCCCGGTCAACGCGATCTAAGTTTATATATTATATGAAATTATGGCCTTTTCTTAATCACAGATGGAGTTGACCGGGATTTGCTGATTTGCCGGTCATTCAATTTTGATGTACATTTAAAAACCTATGGTACAGAAACATTCCGGAAACGGCGGAGAGGGGATCCGGTTCCCGCTGGATTTTAAACTCCGGGTAATTATGCAAAATGATGAAGACCTTGATAACGCGAGGATTCACCTTGAAAATATCTTACTTCGTGCGGACGTGGGGTTTACATCTTGCGGTTACAAAGAATCCGCGGAAGGCAAATACATCCGTTTTGCCATGGATGTAACGGTAAAGAACCGGGAGACCATGAACAGGCTTTATCAGGATCTGAACGAAGATCCGGCGGTTAAAGCGGCTATTTAGAGTTACTCCCGGGCATGTCCGGCCGGCATAATATAAAGCGGCACTCCATTATCCGGATAAGACAATAAAAAATCCGGTACGCATTTGATCTCAAACAAGTACACGCAAGTCTTCGGGCATGTTTGATTTGACGTGTTCAAGCTCTCCCCGGCTAACATAATTGTTTTTTATGAATCCCATGGTTCCCTTGATAATCTCTTCCGTTGATTCAGGCCAGTCGAAATCGGTTTCTCCGTATTTTCTCTGGTGCTCCTTCACCTTCTCGGCAAAATCTTCCACACTTTTAAGCCGGTCCGGTTTGTCTTTATATTTCCAGTCGTCCACGTATAAAGCTTTTATATACATGGGAAGCTGGGCTAAGAAATCAAGGTTCTCACTCATCGAGATTCTGTCCCGCAGAGTATGAAGCACTGCCCTGATTATTTTACCTGTCTGGGCAATGTCGTTCTCATGACCGAGCTCTTTTGCTAAATGTTTTACAAATACGTTTGCTTCGGTAGTATATTTTTCAAAGTTTAACATAACGTTCCTCCTGAATTCTAAGGTAAAAAAATCTAATGTCATCAGCAAGTCCCAGCCCTAAGCAGCACGTAACAGAAATTAACTGAATTCACAACCGGTACTTCCGTCAAAAGATTTGAAGCGGAACTGTCCGGACTAAAGTGGTATAATTTGGTTTGTAAGGAGGATGGGGAATGACAAAAAACGGAAAAGTGACGGTGGTCTATCTTTCCTGGCTGGGTTTCATAATTTCCCTCGCGGTTTTAGGAATCTTTATTTATCAGGGAGCTGATGCCTGGAGATTCCAGAGGAAGGGTGTGGAGATAACCGCGTCGGTGATCGGGAAAGACATAAAAACGTCAATGGATACAAGCGCCGGCCCCGGATCCGGCGGGATTGATATCGACAGGAACCGTGAACACATTATCCGTGTCTCGTTCTTTGAAGAAACGGAAGACGGTTCGGAACTTTATTTTAGCGAAATAGCCATGCCCCGGAACATCTGGAATGTCATCGATGAGGATCAGCGGCTTGATATTGTCTACATCCCGGGAAAGGATCACCCTGAAGCCATGTTAACGAGCCGTTTGGAAAAAACAGCCCGCTCATCAATCTGGAAAATAGTACTCATGGTTTTAATAACGGGGGGAACATTTTTTACTGCCAGGTTTTTTCATAACAAATATAACATCTAGGGCAGCCCGGGGCCGAAAAACAGGATTTTCGAAACACAGAGCATATTTTCGTCTCCGGTGCCCTGGTAAACCTCTTTCACGGTCATCTCCAGATTCTCCCCCTTTGCCGATGGAAGAGAAATCACTGCCGGTTCCCAGGAATCCGGAACCGCTTTTTGGAATATTTTTTCTTGATCCAGTTTCATTTCAAACGTTTTGATTCTATTCTTTTGTTTAAATTCCGTATAATTCCGGGTGACTCCGTTGAATAAGACCATTTTACTGATTTTCACCGTATCCGGAAAACCAAAGTAGAGTGTAACCCCGCTCCCGGACCCCTCGGCCCCTTCCGCGAAATAATCGGCTGTGTCAAAGTAGGGGGATTGAATGTCGGAGGGATACACTTCATAGGCGCCGGAGAAATCATATTCGATTGCTGTTAGGGAATTATCCGGATCACTAAAAACCCCGGTAATCATATCCGGAGTATAGAGGACGAGAATACCCTGATCATATATGTAATACCACGATTCATCATCGGTATGGATCATTTTACCCCGTTCCGTTTTTTCGATTCTGAATGTTCCTTTTCTTTCGGTGATATGGTCTTCCGGTTCCTGGGGTTGAACTTCTTTCCACAGAAAACTGCCGTCTCTATTGAAAGTGATAACAGTGGTACCGTACGTGCCTATACGGGTGAATTCTTTCCCGAAGATGATATGTGTCTCTTCGCTGTCCGGCGGAGAGACGGTTTCGGACTGCTCGTAGGTTTCTGTAAATGAAACACCTAATCCGCCCAAATTTCCCGTTTCAACTACCTCTAAAGTACGGTTTTGGAATGAGAAAGTGAGAGAATTCCCGCTGCCGTCCTTCCATTCTCCCCGGCCGTTTTTAAATACAACCGAGCCGCTCACTTCCCCGAACCGTATATTCTCCGGATTTTCTTCGTTTTGAGTATATGCCTCCCCGCGGAAAACAATATCACCCGATTCGGTTTGAGAGAATTCGAAATAGGCGTCCCCCTCGGGGGTTTCATACATTCCGGGGATTATACTGCCTTCCGAGGCCGATACTGGTTGGTTAGAGTTATTCTCTTTGGCACAGGAGAAAATCATAAAAATAAATATAGCGGTAAAAAGCATCATCGCTGATTTTTTTCTGTTCAAGTTTATACCCTCACGAAATATTTTTCCTGATAACTACATAGCCGATGCCGATTGCCAGCGGAATAATTATCCCTATAGTTAAAACTATACCCGCGGTTTTTCCTATATGTTCATTGAAAAACCTGAATAAAACGTATCCCCCGGGAATTAAAAGGGGCCATATCAAACTATATACAACCGCAGCCGCCCATAAAGTATCACCGTCATATAATTTTTTACTAGCGGGATAAAGAACATACACGAATAACGGACGGAATATTTGGAGGATTATTCCTCCTGGTAATCCCATTGTTATATACCCGGCCGCTATAAGGATGCCCGCAAGAATGATACATGTAATCATCGAGCCTAAATATACAGCACCGGATACATTTTTTCTAATATAAGCTGTTTTATTTATACCGGAAAATCGGAAATGTGAGTTATACTATATAATTATGATACAGTTGGTAAAAGAAAAAAACGGCATGCTTACAGCTGTATTGTATCCGAATGATGTCCGGTCGGCCTGGTTGTTCTTGTCTCTGGCTGTAATAACCGGATTCGGAGCGGCACTTTTAATGATTCTGAACCCTATGGGTAATCCGGTTATTTTCTTTTTTCCTGCCCTGATGCTGTTTATAGGGATCTTGAATATCAGCAGGACAAAGAAAACAAGGATAAAGGTCACCAGGAATACCGGAATTATTGAATCTGACGGTGAACGGCGAATCAAAGCTATATACGTTTGGCCGCATATCAGGAGAACCAGGGGATACAGTATCTATTCTCCCGCCTACTACAATTCGCTTTTCTTCGGGATTGCTGCTGTTTTGGAGCATGAAGGCTCCGATTGGCAGCGGGTTTTGGAAAAATATCAAAATGATCCGGACAGTCTTTACAGCCGGGAAGGGGAGGCCGCGGCAGTCCTTGAAAAAATGGTAAAGGACGCGAAGACTCTGACTATTTTCTCCAGACTTTTCCCGGTGTATAAAGCCGTAAAAGATTTGGGCGCCCGTCTGCAGGTTCCCGTTATCATTGCCCTCTCCGGACGCCCTGAAATCTGGTATCCTTCGGAGATCGGACAGCCTCTCAAAACACGGATTTCAAAATACAGCAAAAAGGAGCTGTCTGTTCCGGAATTGGGATCGGTAAAAACGGAGACAAGGGATGGGGTTCTTTCCTTTACCTGGATTCAAAAGAAGCTGCTTGGTCTGATTATTCCTCTTGCCGCGGCAGTGATACTCTTTGTGGTGGCAGCTGGGTCCGCGGCCGAGGGTGCCTACGCGGTCAGCGGAATCCTCGCGGCGCTGGGATTTGGTTTTGCCGGTTCGGGAATTCTCTTCTTTCGGGGACACGGAAAAAATGTGCTGGAGGTGGATCAGTTCGAGGTCCGGTATTCCCGGTTCCGGCCCTGGAAAAAAACCCGATGGATTACCATCGATGAGATCGAAGCAATTCTTCCGAACCGAACCGCCGACCGGGCCGTGTTTTTTTTAGGAGACCGGGAGAAAATGAAAATATCCATGAATCGGAATAATGTTCAGGGAGTGAAGGAAGGTATATACCGACACCTGTATTCCGGTTAGTTCACCGAAGGTTTAAATCCGGTTTCAGCAGCGACCCAATATATCCCCCCTTTTTTCCGCAGCGCGTCCTGCCATGCCGATTCCGGATCTTTTGAGAATACCAAATCACTCCGGGCGGAAAGGGTAACCCAGGTATCTTCATCCAGCTCCCGCTCAAGCTGTCCGGGAGACCATCCTGAATAACCGGCATAAAACCGGAAGTCCGGCCGATCCCGGGCGAGGGTTTCTTCCCACCGTTCCCGTAAGTACTTATCGATTAGCGAGAAGTCCGGTTCAAAATAAACCCCGGGTACCGGAGACAGAATATGTGCACTTTGATACGGTTTTGGAATTCCGGAATGCAGGGTAAATAGGTACTGCTGTTCCACAGGTCCTCCATAATATATCGGTAATGCACCGGGGGTAAGGTCGGCGTAATTCTCCAGAACCTGACCTAAGGATATGTCGGTCTCTTTATTGACCACTAACCCGAAGGCTCCCTCGTGATTGTGTTCAAGCATAAGAACAATCGTGCGGTGAAAGTTCGGATCGCCCATTTCTACTTCCGCGATAAGGAAGTGCCCGGGCAGGTATTTAATTGACTTTGATTCACTCATAAAAATAATATACTCAAAGCTTTTTCGTTATCCAACAAAACGAAAGAATTTTTATCCAGCAATTTCCGGTGATCCCATTCGCATAAAAATTGGCGGCTCGACTCTTACCTTTAATCTCGATCCCCAAAGCGGTATACCCAATTATAAACAGATTATTCAGCAAGTTGAGATTGCAGTAGCCGACGGGAGGCTTTCCTGGGGAAGTCAGCTTCCTACGGTTCGGGGTCTTGCTGATGAAGCTTTTGACCTTTTAAAAGGAGAGAAGTTATGAAACTGTTTCAGCGCTCAATAAACAGAATCAAGAATCAGCATCCGGTTGTTTTTGTTAAAGATTTCCGGAAATGTTGAGCTGATGCATACGGAAGAAGCGACCCTGCAAGAGATTTTTATCAAGGTGACCGGCAGGGGGCTTGCATGAAAAAAATGTTCTACACTTTTTAAAAGATATCAAGCTGTCCCTTAAAAGTTTCTATTTCTACATGGAAATCGGATTTGCAGTGGTATTCGTGCTCGTTAGGGCATTTCTTGTGCCGAAACAGTTTGAAGCATCGGTCAAAATCTACGCGTCCATTGATCTTCCGAGACCGATGAAACAGATCGCGCAGAAATCCCTTATAAATGATGAACGGTATGATATTGTAATGCTCGATTCCCGCCGGGAGGTTGTGGAGAAATTGGAGGAAGATCGGAGCACTGCAGGTATCGCGGTGGGACAGGAAGAGGGGAAAATAACGTTTGATTTCATCCT
>CAYLLE010000135.1:5807-9810 GCA_964384485.1 uncultured Spirochaetales bacterium
CTGCAGGTATCGCGGTGGGACAGGAAGAGGGGAAAATAACGTTTGATTTCATCCTGCAGGGATTCGAGAATGAACACGTAAAAAAATATTCTGGAAGCTTCCATCCGTGCGGTATCATTTCCGGCATGGCGGATATTGAAGACCGGACTACCGTTAAAATATTGAAAGCGGATTCCGGTACTCTTTCTGACCGGCTGAATATACTGCCTGTGTTTCTGACCATGAACCCGGGTTTTATGGGGTTATTTATCCAGTTTTGGGCGGTATGCTTATCACCTTAAATCTTGTAGAAGAAAAGATGAACAACACCCTTTCCGCGGTTAACGTAACGGCAATAAACAAGCTCAAGTTTATAACCGGGAAAAGTATATTAGGGTTTGCTGTACCTTTAATCGGGGGTATAGGGATACTCCTGATCATGGGATTTGCCGGAATCAACTACTTGAAGGCTCTCTTTTCGGTATTCAACATTTCCATCATCAGTCTAATTATCGGTTTTAGTATCGGAGTTGTTAATACCGAACCAATCGGCGCGGTGGCGGGTATGAAAATGATCTTTCTGCCCGTATTTGCATCTCTTTTCGGCGCCATATTCCTTCCGGAACAGTGGCAGCCGGTACTTTACTGGTCTCCCTTTTACTGGGCTTATGTGTCTATTGACGCGGTTATTCTTAACGAGGCATCCTGGCTGTTTATATTGAGAAACAGCGCGTTTATCGTTGGTCTCACGGGGATAATATTCATTGTCTTAAGAAAAAAAATAAGGAGAGGATTGAACTGATTTTTAATCCTTTCTTTTCTCCTTTTTTTTCTGTTTGCGGCGGTCAAAGATGATATACACCACGATACCGACAACACTGACCGCCGTGACGATAATGGAACCGGTTACCAAACGTTCATTATTCTCCCCGAGATAGGCCATAATAACCGCGAGCGGGGTGATCCCCGCAGCGGTAGCCAGGAGAAATTTCCAAAATGGGATTTTGAGGAGACCACCCACAAAGCTTACCGCGTCATTTGAGAGGATAGGTGATAACCGGGCAATTATTATAACCCAGAGGCCGTACCGTTCAGCATATCCTTCAATTTTCTTTTCGGTGTTCTCGCCTACAATCTTATATACTGTAGCTTCACCCAGCCCCCGTCCGATCCAGTATCCGGCGGCTGCGGCAAGAAGGATGCTGAAAACAGCCAAAGCGGCACCTAAAAACGGACCGTAGGCAAGTACGGCAATCACCATTAAAAGGGGCGAGGGGACTATGAACAGGAAGAGCTGGATAACCATGGCGGCCATAATAAAAAGGGGTCCCCATGCGCCTAACTCATCTACCCAGCTGCTTATCCGGGATTCATTCTCGCTGGTAAGGACCCGGTATGCCTCTTTCATGAACGCGTTAAACTCGGGAATGGAGAAGTAAGCTACTACAAGGAGCAGGATGATTGAGATACTGACAGCTAAGGGTATACCGTTCCTGTTTGATGATTTTGAGACGCCCATGGTTCCGCCCGCTATTTATTTCGGATATCTTCTATTACTTCTATAAACGCCCTGGAAATATCGGGATCATAATAGGTACCGGTTAACGATTCGATTTCGTGCATAGCTGCTTCCCGGGTCATTGCTTTACGGTAAGCCCTGTCCGAGGTCATGGCGTCAAATGAATCGGTTATGGCGATTATTTTTGCTTCCAGTATGATTTCATCTTCTGCCAAACCATTTGGGTATCCGGAACCATTTATCCGTTCATGGTGCTGTAGTATGATTTTGTGTACATCGTTCCTGAATTTTCCCTTTACCAATTCGGCCCCATCCACAGGATGTTTTTTTATAACCCCGAATTCTTCGGCCGTCAGAGGTCCATTTTTTTTTAGAATAGTATCGGGAATATTGCATTTTCCCACATCGTGGAACAGTGAAGAGACGGCCAGGGAATAGATGATGTCGCTTGAAAGCTTCATCTTTTCGCACAGCTTGACCGAATACATTTGGACCCGGTTACCGTGGTTAAAGGTATAAATATCTTTTTTTTCTGTCTCAGCAAGCAGTTCAGACAATTCCTTGTTGTAGGAATTTATTAGGTTGAAGGTTGGCCTGGAAGTAACATAGAGGATTTTGATGCCGTTTTCGGTGGTGAATTGGATATTGGATTTCAGGTTATAGATGTAAAAATGCTGGCCCCCGCGTATTAAAATATCTTCCTCATCGGTTTTCAGGACGGCTGATCCTGAGATAACGTAGAAAAATTCCATCATATCGGAGTCTTCAGACGGGGTGATGCTCCCGGGACGGCCTCCTTCCACCTCATATAGCATTACGTCAACCCCGTCGGCATTCGCAAGCAGACTAAGGACGGAGGAGGAATGAGAGATCTGACTGATAAATTTTTTCTCCTGCCCAACAAATAGACCTTCCATGTATTTCCCTTAATTATGTATTATTGTTTTTAATTAGTAGATGAAATCGATCGACATCAAGATACTCACCTGTAATGATACTTTAAATATAGGAGAGCCTAACGGGGGAGTCAAGAAAGTTTCTGAAATTTTAAAAGTCCGGGTTAAAACAGGTAGAAATCAAATTCAAAATATAACTATGACTTGAGAATCTTGTTATTTTTTATTTACTTTTATTGATTAAAAAAGGCAAACTTTTTTACATAGTTTGTGGATGTCCTGCATTTAGTGGATCCAGAGAGGATCGACCAGGAAAGTTGTTCCACCGAGTTCTACCTCGATGTATTCCTTTTCCACGGTCACACCTTCTTGTTCCGCCTTTTTGATAAGGACATCAACTTTGTGATCGGTTTTCTTGATCAGCCTTTCGCCTAAAGCATCGATCAAAATCTGGAGTTTTTCTTCATCCCCCATGTTCTGTTCGACCAGCTTTTCGGCTTTTCTAATTGCCTTTTCGATCTCGTGTTCGATCTTGTTGTTGGTGTGGTCCACCCGATCTGCGAGATCTTTCGCGAAAACCGTCCCGCCCACTACAAAAATCAGCAGTGAGATCAGGATTAGAATCAAAGACCGTTGTTTCATAATACACTCCTTCTAAACGGCTTTGGGCAGTATAAATTTACCACCGATATTATGAACAGTCAATAGAAAGTTGTATTAATATTACAGTTTTTTATCCTATTTTTCTATTTACTGGTACACACATGTTTGGCAATGCTACAGCCGCTTCCGATTTATTATTGCGGAAAGCGGCTGTATTCCTCTACCGCAAACCGTTATAGGATCGCGACACCGGCAAGTACGAGGATTAACCAGACCACCGCTATAACTAATACAATAAAGAAGATGATCCTGGCTATTGCCATAAATCCGCTTGCGATACCCGTGAATCCGAGTAATCCGAAAATCAACGCTAAAACTAGAAATACAATCAGCAATTCAATCATTTTGTTACTCCTTTCGAGTAAAAAGGTAATGCCCTGAAAAATGAAAGACAAGCCGATGTTTGGGAGAATTGGATTTAGTTTAACTTTAAAGCGGATTTTTCCGGATCGATTATACCTACTTTATCGGTTAAAAAACCGCATATGAGTGCGCCAGTTCGGCGTTTGATATATAGCAGGGTGAGACACCCTGTCCGGTAAAGTTTAGCCAACAGCCGGTACTTAGCCTTGGAGCCGAAGCCGTGAGGTGAGGTTTAAGCGTAGGCAAAGGAGTGTGCGAGCCATAAGCCGAAAGGTTGAATGTGATTGAGCCTCGTTAGTATAAAGATTGGGTGGTGATGTTTTTCATACGACAGCAACCAGCAAGAAGCGCTCGGAAAGGCGAGAGTGCGGAGAACCCAACGGGGTCTGAGAACATGGCGAGCACACAAGGTAGATCAAGCGTACCTGGGAGGGCTGATGTCCTGTCCGTTGGACTAAGAGGGGACATAAAGGCGATGAGTCAAGAAACCTGTATGGGGCATCAGCAATCGGACAGACTCATAGTAGCGATGAAACCGGTGAAAGTCGGTGGAGCGAAGGGGTCTGGGCATTAAACGTATTTC
>CAYLLE010000136.1:0-9704 GCA_964384485.1 uncultured Spirochaetales bacterium
CAATTCCCGGTGATCCCGATTTATGTAATTGCTTGTAATAAAACAATTTATAAAATTTTAATGCGAATGTGATCACCGGGAATTGCTGTTCTCGCTACTCCTCCGTTTTCCGGTTACCGGGCTTATCCACAATCTTGACCGAACTTGCCTGGAGTCCTTCATCGCCCATCTCTTCAAAATAGGTGACTCCGGTTCCCTCTACTATCCGTTCAAAGTCGTTATGCAGAACACTGTTTTCATGGAAATAAACATCCTGACCGTCCAAATTTTTGAGAAATCCATACCCTTCATCCTTGAAGACCCGGTCCACCAAAGCGGTTGCCTGCTGGGTTGGATGGGTTTTTACGTGTCCCTGCTGTTTATCCACCAGGTTCTTAAGCTGACGCTTCATTCCTTTAAACACATCCTTTATAACGGTCTGCAGTTTCTCGTGCATCTCGCCGTTGCCCGGTTCTCTTCGGGAAACAAGTTCATGACCCGGCGGCACCCGGACATCCACCCGGACTCTAAAAGGGCTTCCGGACTGCTGATGCTCCTGGAGCTTCTCCACGGCTATATGGCAGCTTGAAATGTGGTCACAGACTCGCTCGAGATTATCAATTTCTTTTTGAAGCAGTGAATCAATCTGATCGTTTTTTTC
Organism: uncultured Spirochaetales bacterium; assembly: GCA_964384485.1. Lineage (GTDB taxonomy): Bacteria > Spirochaetota > Spirochaetia > CAYLLE01 > CAYLLE01 > CAYLLE01. The sequence goes on from CAYLLE010000136.1 coordinate 641, forward strand.
GATGTTCCTGAATGATATTTCTGGGGGTACGTTCACATAGTCCTCCTATAAAGGGTTTCTTTAAATATAATGCAGATGTTTCTTATATGGCAAATGTTATTCTGATAACGCTTTTTCCATTATTTCTTTTGTTATGGACTGATTTGTCTTAAGGTAATCATCCCAGGGGTCCTGTTTGAGCCGGGAAAGCCTAGAATTTATGTTTTTCACCGTATACTGAGCTGAATCATCTAAAGATGACAGTTCATCCCACTGGAGGGGAACCGAAATCGGAGCTCCCGGTTTGGCCCGGGTGGAGTAGGGTGCCACACTTGTTGAACCTTGGGAATTCCGAAGGTAATCGATAAATATTTTCCCCTTCCGCTTTTCCTTGCTCATGGTGTCTATGTATTTTTCCGGATCCCGGTTTTTCATCCGGGTGGAGACGGCGTGGGAGAAGTCCCTGACCTCTTTCCATTCGGATCTCCGCTGGATGGGGACATAAACATGAAGACCTTTACCCCCGGATGTTTTCAGAAAGCTCTCTAATCCTAATTGATCCATCAGGTCTTTCATCTCCCGGGCGGCATCCTTGACCATGTCCCATCCTGCGCCCTCTCCCGGATCAATGTCGAATACGATAAAATCGGGACTATCCAGTTTATCGCTTCTGCTCCCCCAGGGATGAATCTCCAGGGTTCCCAGCTGGACCAGGGAAATGAGCCCCCGGGTAGTAACTGCTGAAATATATTCCTGGTTATCACCGGGCACCTTGACCGGTTTTATTCCTTCCCCCATGGACTCCTTCACATGTTTCTGGAAAAAACAGTTTTTCTGCCGCCCCGAGGGACATCTGACGATACTCAACGGGCGGTCCTGAATAAAGGGCAGTATCCGTTCTCCAATTGACTCGTAGTACTCCGCCAGATCTCCCTTGGATATCTTCGGATCCGGGAACAGAATTTTACCGGGATGGGTGACCTTAGGATCAGTATTTTCCCGGTTCCCGCCGCCCGGATTAGCGGAGTGTTCTTTCCCTTCCCGCCGTATATCTTCCGGGTCCTTATCCTCCCTGAGACCCAGATAGGCGGGCTGTCTTAACTTCCCGTCCTTTGTCCATTCTTCAAACTTTACTTGACACACCAGGTCCGGTGTAATCCATGAGGCAAGATCTTTTTCTTTCGGCGGGTTTTTGAAGGGTGATGTTTTCCGCTCCCTGCTGCTGAAGAGACCGGAAAGCTCTTCCAGTTCCCGGTCGGTAAATCCGGTTCCGACTTTACCGGTGTAGATAACATCCCCCTGTTCATCATGGTATCCCACCATAATCGAACCTAACCCTTTCCTGGAGTTTTTCGGCCTGGTATAACCGCCGATAAGAAACTCCTGTTCATGCAGGCATTTGATTTTCTGCCACGATTTGTCCCGTTTACCGCTGTACCTGCTGTCCGCGCGTTTGGAGATTATCCCTTCCATCCCTTTTCTGCAGGCTTCTTCAAGCATGTCGGACCCCTTTCCTTCCCGGTGCTCACTCAGCCTGATACGGTCAAGACTGCCTCCTTTTGTATCTAAAAGACTGATAAGGGCTTCTTTTCTTTCGGATAGAGGTGACTTTGTTAAATCATACCCGTTCAAATACAGAAGGTCGAATACGACATAAAGAATCTTTTTGTTTTCCTTTCCTTTAAGCGCGTTCTGAAGCCGCTGGAAGTTGGAAAGCCCTTTTTCATCGATTACAACCATTTCCCCGTCCAGGATGAAATCGGCGTCCATGGTCTGTGCTTCCTCCGCTATGGAAACGAACCTGTCCGTCCAATCCTTTGATCTCCGGGTAAGCATGGTCACTTCATTGTCTTCCTTCCTGCAGAGCATCCGGTAACCGTCGAGCTTCCATTCGTGGTACCAATTTTTACTTTTCGGAACATCGTCTACCAGGGTTGCCAGCTGGGGTTTCGGTTCTTTCGGCATGGATGCTTTTCTGCCGCCGTCAATATTGGACGGATTCCACAGCCGCCTGCTCATGATTTTCCCTCTTCTTCCGCTATTTCTTCCATTGACCGGCCCGACAGGGCACTGCCGGTTTTATCTCCGGTAACATCGTATCCCGGGTCCTCCTGACCGTCTTTTTCTTTAAAGAACAGCCAGTTATCCTTACCACCCTTTTTGCCCTTCATCTTTACCAGGGCCCAATCCCCTTTTAGTTTTTCACCGTGAATTGAAAACGATATTTTTCCGTTCTCAAGGCCTTTATCGGGATCGCCGTGGCACTTCCAGGTTCCTTTATCCCAAATCATCACGGTGCCGCCCCCGTATTCGCCTTCGGGGATGGTTCCCTCAAAGCCGGCATAATCCAGCGGATGGTCTTCCACATGAACCGCCAGCCGTTTGTCCGAAGGATCATAACTGGGACCTTTGGGAACGGCCCAGCTTGCGAGAACGTCACCGATCTGCAGTCTCAGATCGTAATGAAGCCTGCTCGCTTTATGCTTGTGTATGACATATGTGTTCCCGGTACCTGATTTCGATTCACCTTTCGGTTCGGAGGTTTTACGGAAATCTCTTTTTTCGTTGTATTTTTCAAGTCCCATGGTTAAAAGATACTTATGTCCGGATTCGGAATCAAACAGGAATTTCCGGTGATCACATTCGCATTAAAACTTATAAATTGTTTTACTACAAGCAAATTACATAAATTGGCATCACCGCATGCGTAAATACTAACGTCAATTTGCTATTGACACCCCATTGCCCTTTCTCTAGAATGGGACGATACGGAACAAGCAGGGTCCTCTTTCGTACGAACAGGTACAGATTTTATTTCCGGGGACCGGGAGGTAATTTTGTACAAACCCGTAGAGCCAAAAGTTGATTTTCCGAAGATGGAAGAAACAATACTCGAGTTCTGGCAAAACCACGATATCTTTGAAAAATCCATTAAAAACCGGGATGGAAAGGAAGAGTATGTTTTTTATGACGGCCCTCCCTTTGCCACCGGACTGCCTCATTTCGGCCATTTTGTGCCAGGTACGATAAAGGATATTTTTCCCCGATATATGACCATGAAGGGAATGAAAGTTGACCGGAGATTCGGCTGGGACTGCCATGGTCTCCCCGTGGAATATGAAATGGAAAAAGAGCTGGGTATTTCGGGAAGACGGGAAATCGAAGAGTACGGCATCGCGAAATTCAACGAATCCTGCCGGTCCATCGTGCTCCGGTACACCAAGGAGTGGGAGAATATCATAACCAGGCTCGGACGCTGGGTTGATTTTGAGCACGACTACAAAACCATGGAACCGGGTTATATGGAATCGATCTGGTGGGTGGTCAAGCAGCTTTGGAACAAGGGTCTTATCTATGAAGGTCATTACATTTTACCATACTGTCCCCGCTGTTCCACCGCCCTTTCCAACTTTGAACTGAATCTCGGTGGCTACAAAGAGGTACAGGATCCGGCAATAACGGTCAAATTCAAGGTAAGGAACCGGGAAAACACCTACATTCTGGCATGGACGACAACGCCATGGACGCTTCCTTCGAATCTGGGCCTTGTAGTGGGTCCGGATATTGATTATGTGGAAGTTGAAGACGGCGATGAGCGCTACATTCTGGCAAAGGACCGGCTGGAAGCCTACTACCGGGAAGGCGACCAATTCACGATTACCGCGGAAATGAAAGGTGAGGATCTCGTGGGTACCGAATACGAACCCCTCTTCCCGTACTTCAGTGACGCGTCGGCGCAGGGCGCGTTTAAGGTAATCCCCGCGGATTATGTAACGGTTGAAGACGGAACCGGTATTGTTCATGCCGCGCCGGGCTTTGGTGAAGAAGATTACGAAGCCTTCCGGGATACCGATGTTCCGGTCATTACGCCGGTGGACGGAGAATGCCGGTTTACCGAAGAGGTCTCGGATTTCCAGGGAAAATTTGTAAAAGACGCCGACAAAGAGATAATCCGGTATCTCAAGGATCAGCATAAAATCGCCCGGCATGATACGTATCAGCATCAGTATCCCCACTGCTGGCGGTGTAAATCACCCCTGATCTACAGGGCTATTTCTTCCTGGTTCGTAAAGATTGATCCGATAAAAGAAAAAATGGTACAGGCGAATCAGGAAATATACTGGATGCCGGATCACCTTAAAAACGGGCGGTTTGGAAACTGGCTCGAGAATGCCCGGGACTGGGCTATCAGCAGAAACCGGTATTGGGGAAATCCCCTGCCTATATGGCGCTGTGAAGACTGCGGGAAGGACGCCTGCGTAGGCTCACGGGAAGAATTGTTTAAACTGTCCGGTGAAAAACCCGAGGATCTGCATAAACACTTCGTCGACCAAATAACCTGGCCCTGTGACTGCGGGGGTGAGTACCGGAGAATCACGGAAGTACTGGACTGCTGGTTCGAATCGGGATCCATGCCCTACGCGCAGAACCACTACCCCTTCGAGAACAAGGAATGGTTCGAAGCAAACTTCCCGGCCGATTTTATATCGGAAGGTCTGGATCAGACCAGGGGATGGTTTTACACCCTTACAATTTTGGCTGCCGCCCTGTTCGATTCACCGGCGTTTAAAAATGTGATCGTGAACGGCCTGGTCCTTTCGGAAGACGGAAAGAAGATGAGTAAATCCGAGCGGAATTACTCCGATCCGGTAGAGATTATGAACCAGTTCGGGGCCGACGCGCTTAGATTGTTTCTGATGAATTCCGCCGTAGTAAAGGCGGAAGATCTTCGCTATTCCGATGAAGGTGTCCGGGATATCCTCAAGAGCATCATCATTCCCCTGTGGAATGCCTACAGCTTTTTCGTAACCTACGCCAATATCGATCAAATATTCCCGGCCGGTCCGCCGGAAGATCCGGACAATCCTCTGGACCGGTGGGTCCTCTCAACCGCCGAAAGTCTGGTGGAAGAGGTAACAAAACAACTCGATGCCTACGATCTAACGAAGGCTGTTGATCCCATCGTAACCTTCATCGATCAGCTCAATAACTGGTACATCCGCCGCTCCCGGCGCCGGTTTTGGCGGAGTGAAAATGACGGTGATAAAGAACAGGCTTATCAGACGCTTTATGCAGTCCTGTTAAAGATCGCCATGGTGGCGGCACCGATCATTCCGTTTATCACCGAAGAAATTTATCAAAACCTGAAGAATCCCGAAATGCCGGAGTCGATTCACCATTGTGATTATCCTGTTCCTGAAAAAGAAAAGACCGATAAGGAACTGGAACGGAAAATGGAAATCACCCAGACAGCGGTAAGTCTAGGCCGGGCAATCAGAAGCATGCACAATCTGAAGATACGGCAGCCCCTGAAAGCCCTGCACCTGGTTACCCGTAACCCAGATGAACGGAGAATTCTCCGGGAGATGGAAGATATTATCCGGGAAGAGCTCAACGTAAAAGATGTGATTTTCCGGGAGAATGAGGAAGATCTGGTGGAATACTCGGCAAAGCCCAATTACCGGATCCTCGGGAAAGAACTCGGGAAACACATGAAAGAAGGGGCAAAAAAAATTGAAGCCCTGTCACCCACCGAAATTCAGAGTCTCCTGGAGGGAAATGTACTCAATATTGATCTCGGTCCCGTTGCTTTTGATCTTACCAAAGAAAACGTCGAAGTCCGGCGGAACGAAAAAGAAAACCTGAAAGTATTGAACGAAGGTTCTCTTACGGTAGCGCTGGACCCGGAAATTACCGAAGAACTTAAGCAGGAGGGTATGGTACGGGATGTCATCCGCGGGGTTCAGAACCTGCGGAAGGACCAGGGACTGGAAGTTACCGACCGCATCGATCTCTTTCTGGACGGCGAAGAGTATGTAAAGCAGGCGGTGGAATCCTTTCAGGATTATCTGATGAATGAAACTTTATCGGTGTCCCTGTCATGGCAGAAAATGGAAGATCCCCGGGAAATAGAATGCGGAGAGGAGTCCATTTTCGTTTCCCTCAGGAAAAGTGATGAAACCTAGGCTTTTCTCCCGGGCAGGCCGGATCCTGCTGCTTCTTCTAGGGGCGGCAGTTTCTTTGACGGCCTGTACATCAGTCCCGTCACCGCCGGAGGAGAAAGAATATTCTTCCCTTCTTTCCCTGCTTCCGGAGGACGCCCCCCTCTATTTTACTGCTGGAGTAAACAGGAATGGAGAACTGCTGACCGAAATCTTCTCCCGTACCGGGATGTTAAAGGGCAATACCCTGGACACACTCATAAAGAGAACCTCTTTGGCTGTGGGAGCTGTTTCCAGCCTGCCGGAAACGGAAGGGGAACTACCGGGAATTGCCCTTTTGCTCCGGGGGGAATTCCCGAACACCCTAATCAAAATGGGTCTTTCCCTGGACGCGGGATGGCTGCGGCACACAATATCCGGGGGTGAAACACCCTATGAAGCCTGGGTTAATGAGACATCCGGATTGTTCCTTGTTTTTCTCGATCACCGGACACTGTTCGCCGCGTCCGGAGAGCCGGAGAAGCACCCGGACATCGCCGCGGATTACCGGAAAGGAACGAACAGCAACACGAGGTACCCCGGGTTTGTTCATGAAAAATTTTTTGATTCCGGGATCTCGGTTTATATGGATACCCGGATATTCGGTTCCGAAGGGCCGGGGAACATTCCCGTTCCCCTGGGCCGGGGTGTGTTTGAGGGAATAATCACCCTGAAGCTTCCGATACGGGAAAGCGGACTGACCTTAGATCCGGCGGAATCCGATCAGGAACGTCCCTACCGGCTCTCCGGTTTTTTCCGGCTAGGTTCCAGCCGGCAGGCAAAAGTGTTTCAAGGTTCCTTCCGATTTATCATTCTCGGATGGGCGGTCCGGGAGGGATATAACAGCAAGGAAATTATTCGGGATGTAACGGTGGAGCGGGATGATGACCGGGTCGTCTTTTCCGGTATACCCCTCTCTCAAAAAGACATTACCGGATTGTTTCCGAAAAAGGAGGAGCAGGATGAGTAAAGCCTCCGTAGCCGTGGTGGATTACCGGGCCGGTAATCTGAGGAGCGTGGAAACAGCCCTCCGTCATATCGGAAGCAAATTCTACATCACTTCAGATCCGGAGTATCTCCTGGATGCTGATAAGGTAATTTTCCCCGGAGTAGGGGAAGCCGGTTCGGCCATGAAGGTCTTAAATGGTACCGGGCTTGCCGAGGGTCTCAGGGAGTTTTACCGCTCCGGTAAACTGATTCTGGGGATCTGTCTGGGATGTCAGATTGTGTTCGATCACTCCGAGGAAGGTGATACTCCCTGTCTCGGACTCATTCCCGGCCGGGTAGTTAAGTTCCCGGAAAAACCGGGGTATAAGATTCCCCACATGGGATGGAACAGGGTCTCCCCGGAGCATGGTCACTGGATATTCGGCAAGGTTCCGGAAGGGTCCTCCTTCTACTTTGTCCACTCCTACTATCCCGCTCCCCGTGATCCGGAAGACATCGCGGCCCTCACCGATTACACAGTGACTTTTCCTTCCGCCGTAAGCCGCGGCAATCTTACGGCACTCCAGTTCCACCCTGAAAAATCGGGAGAACCCGGGCTCACGATGCTTTCTAATTTCATAAAGCGGTAGGTAAAGGCGTATGCTGCAGAAACGGATAATAGTCTGTCTCGATGTAAGGGACGGGAAAACAACAAAAGGCATTAAGTTCAAGGGAAACATAGATATCGGAGATCCCGTTGAAATGGCTGCCCATTATTACACCGAAGGGGTGGATGAACTGGTGTTTTACGATATCACCGCGTCTTCGGAAGAGCGGGGTATCATGATCCAGGTCGTTGAACGGGTGGCGGAAAAGATATTTATCCCCTTTTCCGTGGGAGGCGGCATAGGGTCTGTTGATGATATGCGCCGGGTACTCCTGGCCGGGGCGGAAAAGATCAGCGTCAATTCCCAGGCCGTAAAAAATCCGTCCATCATCGAAGAAGGGGCCGGAGTGTTCGGCTGTCAATGCATCGTGCTCGGAATGGATGCCGCGGCTGATTCTGATATGCCCTCAGGCTACCGGGTAGTGATTAACGGCGGAAGGACTCCCACCGATTTTGACGCCCTGGCGTGGGCTAAGGAAGCGGAAAGACTCGGAGCCGGGGAAATCGTCCTCAACTCCATCGACGCGGACGGTACAAAGGAAGGTTATGAACTCACCCTGACCCGGATGATTTCTGAAGCGGTGGGTATTCCGGTGGTGGCTTCGGGAGGCGCGGGAACCCCGCGGCACTTAGCCGACGTTTTTAAGGACGGCAAAGCGGACGCGGCCCTTATCGCTTCGATGGTTCATTTCGGTGAATACCGGGTTGGTGAAATTAAACAGTATTTGGAATCCCGGGATATTCCTGTCCGGATATAAATCAAAATTATTGCCTTTTCCAGCTGTTTCTGGTATATTCTCTTGAAAATATGCAGTAGCGATAAGGAGACCATCCATGCCCACGTATGAATATGAATGTACCTCCTGCGGCCACAATTTTGAAGTTTTTCAAGCCATGTCGGATGATCCTCTTTCGAAATGTCCGGAGTGCGGAAAAAAAGTGAAGAGACTGATCAGCGCAGGTATGGGTATAATATTTAAAGGAAGCGGTTTTTACGTGACAGACAGTAAAAAATCATCATCTGCTGCTTCTTCAAAAGAGGGAAAGACTGAAAGTACCGGAAGTGAAACCGGCGGCACAGGGAAAGAAAACGGATCTTCAAAAAAAACCGGAGATAAACCGGGTAAAGCGGAATCAAAGAAAGAAAAAACCGTATCCGAAATGAAGTAATTCCCGGCAGTACATCACAAAAAAAACCGGTCACTTAAGACCGGTTTTTTTTATTCTTCCGGCCGCCGATTTTCTGCGGCACCGGAAAACTGCTGCTTCAACAAATGCCCCCCGGGAAATAACTCCCGGCGGGCCTGCTGCTCATGTACCTTGTTTTTTATGTTCAGTTTCCGGTAGATATGGGTGATAAAAAAGTTGATGAAGGCTCTCTTTATCGGAAATGTTTCTTATAAAATAGATAAGAAGTCTCTTAAATACTAACCCGGGTCAAGCATGAACCGCCATCTTACCCAGCAAATCCCGGTCAACTCCTTTTGTGATTAAGAAAAGGCCATAATTT
>CAYLLE010000137.1:0-9486 GCA_964384485.1 uncultured Spirochaetales bacterium
GACCTTCACGTATATCCAGGGAAGCGGCACATATCATTCCGGCAGTATGCTTTCCGGTACCGTAAACGGCGAGGTCCGGGTGAAGTCCGATCGGTGGATTGTTTTTACCGCGGGAGGCGGATACCGGAGTCCCCGTGTTACGCTGTCCGGGGAAGGCATAGTTCCGGGAGAGAGCGGTGCAGACAGCTATTTTTCGGGGAAGATTCTTTTTAGCGAAATAGACTCGTTGTCTTATGTGTTCTCAATCCGGTCATATCCGTATTACTGGAAATATTCCCACTTATAAATTTTAATGCGAATGTGATCATCGGAAATTGCTGCGTTTTAAATCTTTGACTTGTATATACTCCGGAGGAAAGATAAAATATGCTTTTATCTATATATGGAGTATAACACATGACACCAAGAGAAATAATTAAAGCAAACATTGAGTTCGCCGGGGCCGACCGGATAGGTCTCAATTTTAATAATGAACCGGACCGGATCAGCGATTTTACCGGAGCCGGCTGTGACCACGGCATCGAGATCAAGGAATGGGAAGAAGGGCCCATGGAATACTACACCGACATTTGGGGAAATGTGTGGCATCGGATGAAGGGCCGCAGCAAGGGCGGAGAAGTATGTACACCGATTATTCCGGACTGGAAAGATCTTGACTCCCTGGAGCTTCCCGACCTGGACAATCCCGCCTACTTTGAAAACGCGCGAAAACTGGGCGCGTCGGATACCGATCTTTTTAAAGTGGGCTGGATGCTCGGGTGGCCCTTTGCCACGTGCCGGTATATGCGGACCATGGAAGTTTATTTTACCGACCTGGTTCTGGAGCGGGAACGGCTGGATATACTGCATGACCGGGTTACCACCCTGCTGGAAGGGGTGATAGAGCAGTACGGAAAAGCCGGGATGGACGCGGTTATGTACTGTGAGGATCTAGGTGTACAGGACCGGCTTCTTATCGGCCCGGAAATGTGGCGGGATATTTTCCGGCCCCTGTACGAACGGCTTACCGGAAAGGCCCATGAATACGGCATGAAGGTTATTATGCATTCATGCGGCTACAACTGGGATATCATAGACGATCTGTGCCTGGCCGGGGTGGACTGCCTCCAGTTCGATCAGCCGACGATCTACGACATGCCCGCTTTGGCGGAGAAACTTAAGAAACACGGAGTCGGGCTTTTTTCTCCCTGCGATATCCAGCAGGTACTTCCCACTGCCGACAAGGACCTGATACGGAAAGAAACAAAACGTTTGGTAGAAACATTCCGCGGAGGATTCATAGCCAAAGATTATACCGATCTTAACGGAATCGGCGTGGATATCGAATCCGACAGGACCGCCTACCGGACTTTCGTGGAAACAGGAGCTCCCGAACTAGCGGGGGCAGTAAAATAAAACCGACATAGAACAAAGGAAGGATAAAATGAAGCAGCTGAACGTTGGAATAATTGGATTCGGAAGAAGCGGCCGTAACATTCATACCGCTCACTTCAGTAAAGACTCCGACCGCTTTAAAATAGCGGCCGTAACGGATAAACTGGAAGACCGCAGGAAAAGGGCGGAACAGGAGACTGGAGGAAAGGCGTACGAGGACTACCGGGAGTTCTTCGATCTTGATCTTGACTTGATCGTTAACGCGTCTCCCAGTCATCTCCATGTGCCCATCACCAAGGATATCCTTAAAGCCGGATACAATTGTGTCTGTGAAAAACCCCTGGCCCGGGATCCGAAAGATGTGGACCGGCTTATTTCGGCGGCGGAAAAATCCGGGGTGATGTTCACCGTGTTTCAGCAGTCCCGGTTCGCCCCGTACTTCCGCCAGGTCCGGAAGGTAATTGATTCCGGAGTACTTGGACGGATAGCCCAGATTTCAATTGCTTTTAACGGTTTCAGCCGAAGGTACGACTGGCAGACAATTCAGGAGTTCATGGGCGGAAGCCTCCTGAACACGGGACCTCATCCTCTGGATCAGGCTCTTCAGCTTTTCGGCACGGATGTTATGCCGGAGGTATTCTGCCATATGGACCGTATCAATACCGCCGGCGACGCGGAAGATCATGTGGCATTGATGCTCCGGGGACACGGCCGGCCGCTCATCTACATTGAGCTTTCTTCATCAAGCGCTTTTCCCGAGTATACCTACCGCATTTACGGAACCACTGGCAGTCTCCGGGGAAACATGAAGGAGATGGAGTGGAAATATTTTGATCCGAAACAGCATGTCCGGCCCGAACTTGTTCGGGGGCCGCTTATGGATGATGAAGGCCTTCCGATCTATCCATCGGAAGAACTGGAATGGCAGGAGGATTCCTGGCAGGTTCCGGCGGGCAATGAAAATCTGTTTGAAACGATAAGCCGGAGTTACTACGACATGATTTACGCCCATCTGACGGAGGGCGTTCCGCTTGAGGTTACCCCTCAGCAAGTCCGACGTCAGGCCGAAGTAATCCGGGAATGCCGGCGGCAGAATCCGACGATTTATACCGCCTGAGGAGGCGTTATGAGCAGCAGGGTGTACCGGGACAATGAACTTAATAGAGTTGCCTTTCCATTAGGCGGAATCGGCGCCGGTATGATCTGTCTGGAAGGAACCGGATCACTTTCCCACCTTTCAGTCCGGCACAAACCGGAAGTATTCAACGAACCGGTCATTTTTGCCGCGGTAACCTCGGGTTCCGGCTCTGAAGCTGCCGCCCGGGTGCTGGAGGGACCGGTCCCGGGCTGGAAAGTCTTCGGCAGCCCGGGAACCGGAAACGGCGCGCGGGGCACCACTTACGGACTGCCCCGGTTCCGGGAAGCCGAGTTCTCCTCATCCTTCCCCTTCGCCCGGTGTTTCCTGAAAGACGCGGATCTTCCCGTTGCAGCCGAAATAACCGGATGGAGCCCGTTTATTCCGGGTGATCCCGACAACTCCTCACTACCCATGGCCGTACTGGAATACAGCTTAACCAATACCGGTGCCGCTCCGCTTCCGGTGATGTTTTCGATGCACGCTGAAAATTTCATGAAGGCTGGTGACGGACCTAACCGGGTGCGGAAAACAGCAGACGGTTTCATTCTGGAGCAGGACGGTACCGCCGATGCCCCGGAGCATGGCGGCGCGTTTTCGTTCTCCCTTTCCGGTCACCGGACAATAACCGATACCGCATGGTTCCGGGGCGGCTGGTTCGATCCTCTCACCATGATCTGGCGGACTGTTACTAACGGCACCGCTGAATCAAAAGGGGATGTAACTTCCGGCGATCCGAGCCCGGGGGGCAGTCTCTCCGTTTCCGCGGAACTCGGTCCCGGGGAAACAACGGTACTACCGGTAATCATGACCTGGTATGTTCCGGAATCAAATCTTACGGCGGGGGAGCCCGCGGCCGGCTGCTGCGGTAACGGCAGAGGCGGCTACAAACCCTTCTATATATCCATGTTTTCATCGATTGAAGAAACCGGCGCATACTGCAAAAAGCATATGGAATCTCTCCGCCGGAAAAGCCTTGCCTTCTCGGAGTGCTTTTTCGATACCGACCTTCCCGGCGAAGTAACAGAAGCGGTGGAGGCAAATCTTACGATTCTAAAATCTCCTACCGTGCTCCGGCAGGCCGACGGCCGGCTTTGGTGCTGGGAAGGCTGCTGTGATGAGCGGGGCTGCTGCTACGGAAGCTGCACCCATGTATGGAACTATGCCCAGGCGCTACCTCACCTTTTTCCTTCTCTGGAACGTTCACTGCGGGAAACCGAATTCGGTCCGTCACAGAACGATGAAGGGCACCAGAACATGCGTACCGCTCTTCCCATAGCCGAAGCGGTTCACAACTTCCATGCCGCGTCCGACGGGCAGCTCGGCGGTATCATGAAAGCCTACCGGGAATGGCGTATAAGCGGCGATACTAAATGGCTTCGGCGGATTTGGCCCCGTGTTAAGCAGAGTCTCGCCTACTGTATAAAAACGTGGGACCCGGACCATACCGGAGTACTTTCCGAGCCGCATCACAACACCTACGATATCGAGTTCTGGGGTCCCGACGGGATGTGCACGAGCTTTTATTTAGGAGCTCTCCGGGCAGCGTCCCGGATGGCCGAAACAGTCGGAGAGGATCATAGCCTCTACGACGGGTTTTACCAAAAAGGACTCCGGTATCTGGAAGAAAATCTATTCAACGGTGAATACTTTTTCCAGGACATTCAGGTTGAAAACCTCCGTGCTCCTAATCCGCTGGAAGATAAAAAGACCCTTGGTTCATACTCTCCGGAAGCAAGAGATCTTTTTCTAAAAGAGGGACCGAAATACCAGTACGGAACTGGCTGTCTCTCCGACGGTATCATCGGGGTGTGGATGTCCCGGGTTTGCGGTCTGGACGGCTTCGGAGACCGTGAAAAAGTCCGGAGTCACCTGAAATCGGTATACCGGTACAACTACCGGGATGATCTCCACGCCCACGCCAATCCGCAGCGTCCCGGGTACGCTCTGGGGTCGGAAGGAGGTCTCCTCCTCTGTACGTGGCCGAAGGGGAACGGTCTGAGTCTGCCCTTTCCCTACAGCAACGAGGTGTGGACCGGGATTGAATACCAGGCTGCAGCCCATCTTATTATGGAGGGCTTCATCGAGGAGGGGCTGGATATCGTGAAAACCCTGCGGCGCCGGTACGACGGCACCATCCGGAACCCCTACAACGAATACGAATGCGGTCACTGGTACGCCCGGGCCATGGCGTCGTATTCACTCCTCCAGGCCTTTTCCGGAGCCCGGTACGACGCGGTTGAGCAGGTGCTCTACCTGGAGCCCGTACTCACCGGCGATTTCCGGGTATTCCTTTCCGCCGCCGGGGGTTACGGAACGGCAGGGATCCGGAACGGTGAACCCTTTCTGGATGTTAAATCCGGGGAGATACCGGTTAAAGAGATCAGGCTGCAGCGGAGATAAGAGTTTTCTGCTGTTATTCATCGGATTCAAGGAGAAAATCGATGATTCTCTGCCGTCGGATACCTTTCCTTCCCGGAATATCTACCGTGTCCATGGATAGAACGGTTTTCGGATGATTATCTTTAATCACTTCCAGGGCACCGAATTCCCGGTCTGCGGTTTCTTTGGAAGAGATAAGGTAGGCAACCTGCAGATAAATTCTCCGGTTGTCCTTTTCGGCAATAAAATCAATTTCACGGTCCGTCCATTTACCGGTATAAACACGATAGCCGCGCTTTAGAAGTTCCAGATATATGACATTTTCGAGCAAACCCGAGATGTCCTGTTCTTTATACCCGATGAGACCATGGCGGAGTCCAATATCTCCCATATAATATTTCTGAGTCAGTTCCAGTAACCGCAGGCCTTTAAGATCAAATCTTTGTGAACGGTGAATAAGAAACGCTGCTTCAAGGTAACTGATGTATTTTTGTACTGTATCCACCGTAACAGACATTTTCCTTGATTTAAGAAAATCGGAAATCCGTTTCGCACTCGTTATATTACCGCAGTTGTCAAAGATGAATCTGGATATGTTGAGCAGTTGGGCAGGATCTCTCACGGAGAACCGGGTAACCACGTCTTTCATGAGGAGGGTATTGAATATACCGTTCAGATATTGGTAAACATATTCATCTTTAAGCTCCAATGCATGAATCCCGGGAAAACCTCCGTATTTAAGAAAGAGCTTGAACTCCTGGAGGGGATTGATATCATTTTTGTTTTTGCCGCGAAAAAGAAGGAAATCACTGAAATTCAATGGGTAAACCGGTATTTCAATAAATCTTCCTGAAAGCAGTGTCGCGAGATCGGATGACAGCAGGGAGGCGTTAGACCCTGTAATTGTCAAATCTGCTAAACCGTCGGCTAAAATTGAAGCGGCTGCTTTTTCCCAGGATGATATATTCTGGATTTCATCGATAAAAAGATAAACCGGTCCGCTGATTGTCCGGATTCGGTCTTTAACGAATCGGTACAATTCACTGTATCCGGCTATAAACTCCCATTCCAGAGATTCTTTGTTGATATAGATAATGTTGTTTTCGGAAACACCGGATTCAATCAGATACCGACGCAGCAGCAGCAGAAGAGAGCTCTTCCCTGCCCGGCGTATCCCGGACAGAACTTTTATTATCTGTTTATCGATAAACGGGATTATTTTGTCAAGGTAATCAACCCGAACAATTAGTTCGTTCATAGTTTCTATTATAATCGAAAAAAGTACAAATTACAACAATAGTTTCGATCATATTCGAAACTTTACCAGTCAATTTCCCTTAAAACTTGTTTCAGATACCTGATATCCTCCTGAGCAAACCACTCCCGGTCACCTTCCCGGGGGCTCTCGATGCCTACAAAACCGGAATAACCCGCTTCCTTCAGCAGTTTGAGAAATTCCCGGTTATTGATCACCCCGTCACCCAGGGCTGTCTTGATGGGAGGAGCACCGGGGATAGGGATGCTGTTTTTTAGGTGGACATACTTGATCTTCTCCTTCAGCATGGACACGGTTTCGGAAAGGGAAGGGGATCCGGGGATGTTCAGGATGTTTCCGTAGTCCAGATTGATTCCTACCGCTTTGCTGCCCACCGCGTCCGTCAGCCTGAGGGCCGCTTCCGGAGTATCGTGCAGATACACCCCGTGAGTTTCGAAGGCCAGGGTGAATCCGCCGGATTCGGCTATGCCGGCCAGTTCCTTCACCGCCTCCGCGGCCCAGTGGAACTGCTCGTCATCGGCCAGGAATGAGCCGTGGGCGGTAAACTGCCGGTACGGGATATCCTTGCCCGGATTCAATATCGGACCCACCAGGATGTTGCAGACAGAAAGGTCAAACCGCTCGGATACGGCCGCGTAAAATTCCGCGGCTTCATCAAGCTCCCGCTTCCGCACCTCCCGGTCCCGGTTTGTGAAATCGAAACCGGGACCGCCGAAGAGCAGGGTGTTCAGTCCGGATGCTTCATAGGACCGCCGGATTACATCAAGATATTCCTGCGGCCCAAGACGGCCCGCGGTATCTTTCCTGCGGAATTCCACGCCGTCAAATCCCCAGGAAGCGGCCCTGCCGCATACCGCGGCAAGGTCCTGTCCCTGTTCCATGTAGTTGATATGCATGATGATCCGAGAATCTTTGGTTTTATACATTATTTTCTCCTATCGGAACTGAAACGAATGCCACGAACCCATGGTTTCAGGGTCGCCGGGATCGTCTTTTAGAAGCGCTTTGCAGTTCTCAGCCGCTTTCCGGTAAGCCAGGGCGTGCTGTTCAATTTCTTCTTTCCGGAAGTGTTTGAACCATGGAATACTGAACAAGGTTTTCCCGATCTGCTCCGCGACCGGAAGCGACCCTTCTGGCTGACGGAGATCTCTGTCGGAATTGGCGATCCTCGTCGGCTTGCCGTGTCCGTACACGTCCAGGGTGTTGAACAGCGGGTGCAGGTGAAGCGGCAGATTCGCGCCGGGACGGCATTCCGAACCTTCCGCTCTTACCGCTTCCGCGAACCGGGTCAGGGAGAGTCCGCCGAGTTCATCCTTTTTATACATACCCTTTGCGGCATACCAGCCTCCCATGGTGGAGCCCGATTCTTTGGACGGCCGGTGATCTTTCAGGCCCGGTACATCATCCAGAAGATCCCAGAAGTAGTTCATGGCATCCTGGATCACTTTGATCCGCTCGTTGTAATATTTCAGCTGTACCCTTGCTACCGCGCTCGAGAGCTGATGAACCCGGTACTTGTAGCCTCCCATGGGAAGTCCGGCGTACGGTTTCAGATATTCCGTCTGGATAAAATCGGCGTTAAACCGGTCGTAATGACCGAACGCCACCGCCCGGTCGACTATTTCCCGATTGTCCGTCACAAAGGCCCCCATTTCTCCGGTGGCGAAGGACTTGCCGCTCATCATGGACATGGCGGCTACTTCTCCGAAGGTCCCGGTAAGCCGTCCTTTGTAGAGCCCTCCATGGGCGTGAGAAACATCTTCTATCACCGGAATCCCGTGCTTCTCCGCGATATCCATAATCGGATCCATATCGGCCGGGTGTCCGGCATAATGCACCACAACGATAGCCTTTGTCTTCGGGCTGATCCATTGTTCGATATTCGTCGGTTCAATGCACAGGCTCTCCGGATTGATATCGGCAAAAACAACCGTCCCGCCCAGAGAATACACCGGCAGGCATGAAGCCCAGTAGGTGATGCTGGGGCAGATGATCTCGTCGCCCACACCGATTTTAAGACCGAACATGGCCGCCTGCAGCGCCGCGGTCCCGTTATGAAAACCCAGGGCGTATTTCCTCTTCTGCCATTGGGCAAATTCTTCTTCAAACTTTTTGGTTACATCCGTGGAGGACATTCCCCCCCGGCGTAAAACTTCCAAGACCGCCTCTTCGTCTTCCTGTGTGATGATAGGCCATGCAAAGAGGTCCGGCTTGTTGATGGTGACGGCTTTTCCGCCGCCTAAAAGTGCAAGTTCAGACATAACTTCCTCCTCGGTTGATTCAATCAGGATATACCATATCCGGGAGGAAATAAAGTACACCCGAAAAAAGTAAAGGAAATATCCCTCCATTGTCTTAGCGGATGGTTCTTCATTCCGTGTTTTCAGGGTTTTCTGGGCGCCCCGCTCCGCGGCCAGGCTCTCCGCTCCTACTCCTCGCCGCCGCGGTTTAATCCCGGCATGTCCGCCCGATCTAAAGGACCTTTTCCGTTCCCAGGCTTCTCCCGCGGTACCGGGCCGCTTACGGGCTCACTCCCGATCGCCCTGCGGCCCGGGCGGCGGCTGCGGGGTATCCGCTTCGATCCTTGGCGCAAATGTTTAGATTTTGTTAACCACAATATCTCTAAATACATTGTTGACAAAAAAAAATTAAGGAGTATTATTTGATAAAATGTTAAATTTAAGGAGAATAGCATGAAAAAAATTCTTCTGATTACAACTGCCTTTGTTTTCTTCGGGTTTACGCTCTCTGCGCAGGAAGCTCCGGACACCCACTCCCTTTCCTTTTATCCCCGGATCAGTTTCCAGTCCCAATCAGGCGGTCCGGTACTGCTTGGAACCTTGGGTTCCCGTATTCAGTACCAGTACCGTTTGTCGAGCCTGTTCTCCCTGGGATTCGCGCCGGAAGTAACTGTCTACTCCCTGGGAACCCCGGAAACGTACCTCGGCTGGAGTGCCCAGCTCCTCGGTATTTTCCGTCCGTTCTCGGGTCTTCCGAACCTGTATGGGGCCCTCAGTCTGTCCGAACTCAGCTTCAGCAACAATACCGGCGCCTGGTCTTTGGACGGGTTTTCCTTCGGATTCACCGCGGGATACCGGTTTCGCCTTGGAGAGTCGGGATTTTTCGACGGCAGCGCCGGACCGGAGTTTCTCTTGCGCCGAAACCGATGGCAGGTGATTCCCGCGGTAGAGTTAGGGTTCGGCGTCTCGTTTTAATCCGGCAATTTCCCGTTTAGAGCTCTTTTTGAACCTGAAGCAGCTCCCTCCAGCAATTCCCGGTGATCACATTCGCATTAAAATTTATAAATTGTTTTATTACA
>CAYLLE010000138.1:0-9420 GCA_964384485.1 uncultured Spirochaetales bacterium
CTTTCCACTTTCTTTTTTCCGCTCCATATTCATCCAGGCGTTGTTTCAAGTTTTTTAAAAAATCGAAAAAGAAATTGTCTTTATCATAGAGAATTTGAGCGTCATCTATCATATCGAGATAGAAGTATCCACCGGTTTTTACTTCCTCAGGTTTTCTAATAACAGGTGAGAGATCAATATTCCATCCCTTCTCTCTGGCATTCTGTAATTCATTGAACATTTTTTTTTCAAGCACGGCAAAATCGTTCATCCGGCTCATCCGTCCATTTGGAAGATCTTTTATAATGAGTAGAAGATCGATATCCGAGTTGAAGTTATGGGTTAGCCGTGCAACCGAACCGTAGACTACAATGGAAACAAGGTGCGGACCGTAATGATTTTTACAGCGGATTGTAAATGTATCCAGGATATTGTCCGCCAGATTTTTTAAAACAGCCATATATATATTATACCATATGATCCTTGATCGTTATATACCACCTTCGGCAAATCCGTTCCGCATGGTACCGGCAAGTGCCTTTGCCGTTTCCGGTTCTTCATGAACACGGTACTCCGCCGGAAGCCGGGATTCCTGGAAAGACCCCTTCCCCGGCTGGATGCTGCTTTTCTATCGCGCGGCATCGAATGCTTCATCATCACATCCTCAAGGGAGGGAAGTATGGTAAATTCCGATTTAAATTTATATATTATAAATACTTATATCTTCTTCTACATCACACATGGTGTTGACTGGGATTTGCTGGTTGAGCACAGGACGGTTCCTGGATAGATTTTATGTATGAGTACTATCCAATTTCTGGGGGCAGCCCGGAACGTTACAGGTTCACGTTATCTTATTGAACATGAGGGAAAAAAGATCCTCATTGACTGCGGCATGTTTCAGGAGCGGGATTTCCGGAGCAGAAACTGGGATCCCTTCCCGGTTCCCCCTAAAGAGATAGACGCGGTACTTTTGACCCACGCCCATCTGGATCATTGCGGGTATCTTCCGAGACTGGTTAAGGAGGGGTACGCGAATCCGGTTTACTGTATTGCCGCGGGAATTGATATCGTTAAAATCGTGCTCCTTGATTCCGGGCATATTCAGGAAGAGGACGCGGCAAAAAAAGCGGAACGGCACCGGCGGGAAGGCAGGACCGGACCGCACGGAGATAAGCCGCTTTATACCCAGGAGGACGGGGCGAACGTGTTTCCCCTTTTCAAGCCGGTGGAATTCGGGAAGCCCTTTGAGCCGGTTCCCGGAATCCGGGCGGAATACCGGGAGGCGGGACATATTCTGGCCTCGGCAATGATCAAAATCACCTTGCCGGAGCAGGACGGTTCCGGCAAAACCATTGTTTTTTCAGGTGATCTCGGAAGGTTCGATAAACCGATTTTACGGGATCCGGAAGCATTTTCCGGAGCTGATTATCTGGTAACCGAGTCCACCTACGGCGACCGGGACCATGAAGATCCGAAAGATATCCACGGCATGCTCGAAGATATTATAAACGACACGGTCCGCCGGGGCGGCAATGTTGTTATCCCCAGCTTTGCGATTGGCCGGACCCAGGAGGTGCTCTACTACCTGAATGAACTCCTGTTACAGGACAGGATCCCTCATCTGCTGACGTTCCTTGACAGTCCCATGGCAATAAAAGTTACGGATGTTTTCCGGGATCATCAGGAGCTCTACGACAAGGAGATGCGGAAGCTGGTGGAGGACCGAAACAGTCCCTTCACCCTGCCGTCGCTCAAATACACCTCCTCGGTTTCTGAATCCAAGATGATCAATCATATTAAGGGAACAGCCGTCATCATCGCCGGTTCCGGGATGTGTACCGGGGGCCGGATCAAGCACCACCTGATTCATAACATCGGCAGAAAGGACAGTACGATTCTGTTTGTGGGGTATCAGGCGAAGGGCACTCTTGGACGGGAGATTGCCGACCGGAACGAGAAAGTCCGGATTCTGGGCACCCGCTTTTCCGTAAAAGCCAGGATTGCTCAGATCCACGGATTTTCGGCACATGCCGGCCGTGAGGAACTGCTTGATTGGTACGGCCGGGTAACCGAAAACGGACCGGTCAAAAAAGTGTTTATTTGCCACGGTGAGGAAGACGCGTCTCTATCGTTCGCGGACGCCCTCAGAAACAGGGGGGCGGGGGAAACGGTTGTTCCGGAATACCAGGACAGGTTCTCCCTGTAGAACCGGTACCCGGATCATACCGGTTCCGGTTCGAACTGACTGTTGTACAGATCCGCGTAAAACCCGTTTTGGTCGAGCAGTTCCGTGTGCCGCCCCTGCTCGATAATATCACCCTCGTTCATTACTAAAATAAGGTCCGCGTTTTTTACCGTGGAAAGCCGGTGGGCTATGATAAAACTCGTCCGGTTTTCCATAAGGTGATCCATCGCTTCCTGAATAAGTATTTCGGTACGGGTGTCCACCGAGCTGGTGGCTTCATCTAGAATGAGCATTTTGGGATCGGCTAAAATTACCCGGGCGATGGTGATGAGCTGCTTCTGCCCCTGTGAGATGTTCGTTGTTTCTTCGTTGATCTCGAACTGATACGCCCCGGGAAGGGCCCGGATAAAATGATCCGCCCGGGCGGCTTTCGCGGCGGCAATTACCTCTTCGTCGGAAGCCCCGGGTCTTCCGTACCTGATGTTTTCCATAAGGTTGTCGTTGTAGAGCCACGCGTCCTGCAGCACCATTCCGAAGCAGTTCCTCAGCTCCTTCCGGGTGAATTGACCTATCTCATATCCGTCGATAGTGATGGTTCCCGAATCAACATCGTAAAACCGCATAAGCAGCTTCACGATCGTAGTTTTCCCCGCGCCTGTGGGACCCACGATGGCGATCTTTTTTCCGGGAGTCACCGACGCGGAAAAATTGTGAATTACCGGAGCCTCCGGGTCATAACCGAAGGTGATACCGTTAAACTCAACACTGCCCTTTACTCCCTCCGCTGAGACCGGACTTTCCGTTTCCGGAATTTCTTCTTCCTCGTCCAGGAACTCGAAGACACGCTCCGCCGCCGCGGCTGTCTGCTGCAGAATGTTTCCGATGTTCGCGAGCTGGGTAAGGGGGCGGGTAAAATTGTTGATATACTGAATGAACGCCTGAATGTCTCCCACGGCAATGGCGTTCTGCACAACAAGCCAGCCTCCCATAATGGAGACCCCCACATACCCGACATTGCTGATGAAGCGCATCATGGGCATCATGAATCCGGATAGAAATTGCGCTTTCCAGGCAGAACTGTAGAGCACGTCGTTTTGTTTATCGAACTCCCGGATACTTCTTTCTTCTCCGTTAAAAACCTTGACGATGGTGTGTCCGCTGAACATTTCTTCCACATGCCCGTTCACCGTTCCGAGATATTTCTGCTGCCGTTTAAAATGTTTTTGGGAGTTCTTGATGACAATCCCCATGAGGGCGCCGGAGAGGGGCAGAATGAGCAGCGCCACCAGGGTCATCCTCCAGTCGATGGAAAACATCATGATCAGAACACCGATCACAGTGATGACCGACGTGATAATCTGGGTCAGACTCTGGCTCAGGGTCTGGTTGATGGTATCCACATCGTTGCTGATCCGGGAGAGGATATCGCCGTGGCTGTGGGTATCGAAAAACTTGAGGGGCACCTTGTTTATTTTCCGGGAGATATCCCGTCTGAACCGGTATGAAATATCGGCCGAAACCCGGGACATCATCCAACCCATAATGTAGGAGAAAAAGCTTGAAAGTCCGTACAGTATCAGGACCGTCAATAGAATTTTCCCGATCTCCGCGAAATCCACACCGCCCCTTCCGGTGATCTTCGCCATCACCCCTTCAAACAGAGTTGTGGTCGCCCGGCCCAAAATTTTCGGGCCGGCGATCAGAAACACCGTGGAGGCAGCCGAAAAGAAAATCACGATCATAACCGTTATCTTGTACTGTCCCATGTAGGAAACAAGCCGTTTAATGGTCCCGTTAAAGTTTTTCGGTTTTTCACCCTTCGCGAATGCCGCCCCCGCGCCGCCGAAATGTCCGGGACCTCTTCCCCGGGGGGCCGCGCGGTTCTGCCGGAATTGCCGTTCCTTTTGTCCGCTGTTTTGTTTTTCCATTATGCTAATTCCTTCATGTCAATCTGTGATTCCACAATTTCCCGGTATTCCGGGCAGTTCTTCATCAATTCGGCATGATTTCCCTTGCCGACAATCCGGCCGTCCTCTAAAACAAGAATCTGGTCGGCTTTCATGATCGTGGCCACACGCTGGGCGATGATAATGATGGCGCTTCCTCCGGTCTTATTTTTCAGAGCCCGCCGGAGGGCGGCGTCGGTGCGGAAATCAAGGGCGGAAAAGCTGTCGTCGAAGATAAGCACCGGATACTGCTTTACCAGTGCCCGGGCGATAGAGAGGCGCTGTTTCTGTCCCCCCGACACATTGGCTCCGCCCTGGGCGATTGGGGTCTCGAATTCTTCTTCCTTTTCCCGGATGAACTCCATGGCCTGGGCCGTCTCCGCGGCTTCTTCCACAGCTTCCCGGGAGGCCCCTTCATCGGCGTACCGCAGGTTTTCGGCGATGGTTCCCGAGAACAGGGTGGTCTTCTGGGGAACGTATCCGATCTGTGAACGGAGATCGTGCTGGGTGACTTCCCGGATGTCAGTTCCGTCTAGAAGAATCGCTCCGCCGCAGATATCGTACAGCCGGGGGATCAGCTTTACCACGGTACTTTTCCCCGATCCGGTGGCGCCGATTATGGCGGTGGTTTTTCCGGGCATGGCGGTGAAATTGATATCGTGGAGGGCGTCTTCCTCAGCCCCGGGGTACCGGAAGCAGACATTCCGGAATTCCACCCGGCCTTCCCCGTCCGGGGGAAGCGTTTTCGGCTGCTCCGGATCTTTTACCGCCGGTTCAGTATCTATCACTTCCATAATCCGTCTTCCCGAAACCGCGGCTCTGGGCAGGAAAATAAAGATAAATGACAGCATCAGGAAAGACATGACGATCTGCATGGCATACTGCAGAAAAGCCATCATGTCGCCTACCTGCATGGTGGATTCTGCTACCTGATGGGCTCCGATCCAGATGATACCAACGGAGAGCAGATTCATGATGAGCATCATGGCCGGCATCATTACCACCCCCACCCGGATCACGAAAAGATTTACCCGGGTCAGCTCTTTGTTTGCCTGGTCAAACCGCTCCTCTTCGAACTGCTGCCGGTTGAACGCCCGGACAACCATCAGACCGCTCAGGTTTTCCCGTGCAACCAGATTCAGCCGGTCGATGAGCTTCTGGATACGTTTAAACTTGGGCATCGCGACGGCAAGAACCGTCAAAATCAGTCCCAATAGAACAATAACCGCCAGCGCGATAATCCAGGCCATGGAAGGCGCTTTGTCCAGTGCCCGGATGACTCCCCCGATCCCCATAATCGGAGCGAACAGCACCATCCGTATGAGCATGAAAGTAACCAGCTGAATCTGGGTTACATCGTTTGTGGTCCGGGTGATAAGTGATGCCGTGGAGAAGGTGTCGAACTCTTCTCCGGTAAAACGTTCCACCCGGCGGAACAGGTCTCCCCGGACTTTCCGGGCGGCTCCCGCGGCAATTCGGGCCGCCAGGAGGCCGGAAAAAATTGTGGCGGTAATGGAAATCAGTGTAAACAGGAGCATAATGCTTCCAGTGGACAGGATGTATCGGTTCTGCACCGCGCCGGTATCAAGCCCCAGGGCTTCATACTCCGCCTGGATTACCCGGATTGCCCCCTGTTCCGTCATCATCGGTCCAAGCTGTTCTGCCCGCCGGGCAATCATGTCCGTTACCTGACCCGGCGGAACCGCGGATCCGGCCGGACTGCTTTGGAGAAAACCGTAGGCGGCCAGGACCGGACTCAGCTCTTCCTCGAGCACATCCCGCGCGGCTTCACCGGCTTCGTTCAGGACGTACAGATTCCCGCCGTCCAGATTCGGATACCGCTCCCGGTATTCAGGATAATCGGCTGAACCAGGGGTAACCAGATCGAAATATTCCGTTATCCGTGCGGCCGCTGCTTCATCCATCAATGATAATAACCTGCTCATGGTCGATTCCCGAAGCACCTTCGGTACCGGCGATTCCACACCGTTTTGCTGAATCCCCACGTTGACAATGCGGGACATGTAATCGGGAAGGGCTAAGTCCATGTTTGCCTGGATAAAGAGAAAAACAGTACAGAGCAGGATGCCCAGTGTATACGGTTTTAAGTACCGCTTAAGTATTTTTGTCATTGCTGATTCCTTTTCCACAGCCGGGGCCGTGGACATCGTGGTGTTCTTCCAAGGAGGATAGTTTTTTATTCAGCAGAGCCAGAGCCTTGCCGACAAATTGTTTTTCTTCTCCGGTCAAGCTGTTTATAAGACCGGGCTGCCACTGCTGCCGCGCGGCCCGGGCCTGATGAAGCAGTTCGGTTCCTTTTGCCGTTAATTCGTGGAGTCTGACCCGGCGGTCTTCCTCTTTTTCCCGGCGGGAGACATATTTCCTGTTCACCAGGTCGTCCAGCATTTGACTGGCCGCGGGGTTAGAAACGGAAAGCGCCCGTCCGATATCCGAAACGGTGGATGATCCGTTCCCCTGGAGGAAATGGAGGACGATTACCTGGGAGTGGGAGAGAAGCCTGTCCCGGAAAAACAGATAGGAATACCGGATTGATAGCTGGGTTGTCCGGTCTGACCATGCCGATAATTCTTTTTCGATTGGGGTGTTCGCGTCTTTCATTTAGTTCCTTTAATGGTTAAGTAAACTTAATAATTAAGAGACTAAAACATATAAATATAATTATTTTTTGTCAAGATTATTTCCGGAAAATTGCTGCCCGGAAGCACGGAATCGGGAGCCGGTTTTTACCCGGATGTTTGGAGTGCCTGCTCAAAGAGCCGGATATCCTGGGTGAGCATATCCGGATTATCCTTCGGATAGATGCCGATTACCGCGGCATCGTTATGCCGCATGGATGATCCGAGCTTCCGGAATGCCTCATCCGCCGGCTTATTCCCCCCGGCTAAGACTTTATAATGGATAACTGGTACGGCGATGGATTTGATAACCCGGATCATGGCTTCCCGGTCGGAGTAATCCCATCTTTCTCCGGTATCCTGATGCTCCGGCCTGCTGCTTCTGTCGGTAGGGTTGTAGTAGCTGCACATCTGGAAATCGGGGGCCAGGTTATCCCGGATCCAGGTATGCGCGGCCGGGGAATGTCCGGCAAATCCTGCCGTTAATCCCAGCCCTCTTATTTTGGTCAGGGCCGCGTGAAAGTTCTCGAACTCTTCCTGAGCGTACCAGCTGTCCACGATTCCTCCGTGGATGTATGCCGCCGCCGCGCCGGCTTCTGCCGCGAGCTCGAGCCAGTCTTGCCAGGTTTGGCCGTGATCTGAAACAGGACTGATTTGGGCGAACCATTGGAGTGTTCCGCCCCGGTTCCGGTATTTCCGGAGTACCCCCATAATGTGATTATCCGCTCTGGCGAAGAGGGAATTGATTCCGGCTTCTTCCGCGCTAAAGAGGGTCTCGATTATTTTTTCTTCGGTAAAGTAATCGAGCATCTCCTGATTGCGCCGGGGTGATTGATGGGAAAATCCGCTGAACGGATTCCCGCCGATACAGAATCTGGAGACCGAAGTTTTTCCGATGGATGCATACTCCATGATTTACCTCCCGGGGTGTGCGGTTATTTCCCGTAAAAAACAAAGGGAGCCCAAAAGAACGGATGCCGGTAATCATCACTTTGAATGAACCCGCGCTTCATCCGGGCCAGTGCTGCCTTGTAGCCGACCCCCGATTCCTGAACAATCCGGTACATACCGGTCATAAACCGGGCGGTGGATTCATCGGCCACCTGCCAGAGGGAAGCAGCGGTACTGTCCGCGCCGGCTATGATTACGGCCTGGGTTAGACCGACGATTCCCTCTCCGCCGTAGAGCCTCCCCAAGCCGGTTTCGCAGGCCGAGAGATTTACGAAATCGGCGGCTATTTTAAGATCCGAAAGTTCTGCCATGCTCAGGTAGCCGTCCGATTCATCTTCATCCCGGGAATACTTCCGGCCCTGGCTCAGTACAAGGGCGGATAATGCCGGGTTATCAGTGAGTACCAGACCGTGGGCCGCCAGGTGTATGACCCGGTAGGAAGCCAATTCCCCGTTACCGGACATCTCTTTTATCCGGGGCTCCGTGATTTCTCCACCCGTGTAGAGGGTGCTGCCGGGGTAAAGCCCCGCGATTGCTTCGGCTTCCTGTAGGGTGCCGGGAAGGCGGGGCCATTCGGTGTATCCCAGTTCGGTGTACACCGAAGAGACGGAAGGTGCCGAGTAATCAGGACCGCCCATTACGAGAATTCCGTTTCCGGTTTCCCCCTTCTTCCGTTTTTCTATCATCACGGCTGCCTGTACGGAGGAGATGTAGGAAAGGGTGAATGATTCCGCGACATATTTGCCGTCCGGCGTTATCAGTGTTTCCAGAGGGATGAAGTGAAGGAGCCCGTCCAGGGCGAAGATGATTTCGTTTTTCCCCTCCAGTTTGTCATCCAGAGGGGCCATAAGATAATCATACAGGAGCCTTCCGATTTTATACCGTTCATCATTTTCTTCCGGATCAAGCAGCAAATAGTAGTAGTACCGGATCAGATCATCGATATTTTCCATATTCCCGGTATCCCCGTCCGTATCGGGAGCGGCTTCCACCGTAATGCCCCGGGACCGCTCGTAGGACTTCAGGTTCCGCTTGAGCAGTTCCGGTTCCACCGATTTTTGGAGAAGGTGATAATCAAGCTGTTTCGCGCCGGTTCCCTGGTTATCCGCCCAAAGGATCAGATGCTCCGGCAGGGAGCTGTAGAGATGGCGTATGTAGATTTGATTGTCCTTTAGTCCGGATCTGAATTCCTCTAACGCGCCCGAATCGTCTCCGGTGAATCCCTTCCCCAGCTGTTCGGTAAGATACTTCGCCTGGGAGACCTCCGCCGTCTCAAGTCCTTCTTCCGGTTTGCCCTCAAGAACCAAAGTCCACACCAGCCGGTGGTAGGTTTTTATTTCGGACGCTAAATAATCGATCCGGTCCTGTCCCGATGCAGTTTCCCGGAGCTTGTTCTTTATGGATATGGAATTCCTGAAGAATTCCGCTGCCTGGGTATACGCTTTCTTTTCCCGGTATATTTCTCCCATGTTTGCCAGGATCACCGCCTGATCAGCGGAAATACCGAGTTCTTCCATTATAAGGAGCGCCTGCCGGTAATTTTCAAGGGCCTCCGGATAATTTTTCCCGGTTTGATGAATACCGCCGATATGGGTCATAAGCTGCGCGCGGAGGTGAGGGTTTCCCGCCGCGTCGGCATCTTCCAGAGCTGCGGTATAGACCTTCAGAGCTTTCCGGCTTTTTCCCTGGTGCATGTAGGCTATGCCGAGGTTGTTCAGAA
>CAYLLE010000139.1:0-9405 GCA_964384485.1 uncultured Spirochaetales bacterium
ACCGGAAATTGCTTAGTAATAATAGGGAACAACAATTTTCGCAACAGTCTATTTTTATTATACTAAAAGAATAACGGGAGGAGACAAAAATGGCAGTATCTTATAAAAGACTTGGAAAAAACGGTGCGGTAGTGAGTAACATTTGTCTGGGAACAATGAATTTCGGCTGGCACACAAGTGAAGAAGACAGCTTCCGAATCATGGACCGGGCTTTGGACTTGGGGATAAACTTTTTTGACACAGCCGATGTCTACGGTTTTGCTGTAGAGCGGGGACTTACCGAGGAGATTATCGGAAGATGGCTGTCTCAAGGGGGTCAGCGCAGAGAATCGATTGTACTCGCAACAAAGGTGTATAATCCTGCCGATAAATCCACGGACCGGTACGAGCCGAACCATGCCGAACGGAATCTTTCGGCCATGAAGATCAAGCGGCATTGTGAAAACAGCCTCCGGAGACTGCAGACCGACTGGATTGATCTGTATCAGATGCACCATGTGGACCGGGAATGTCCATGGTCCGAGATCTGGGAAGGTTTTGATACTGTACAGAAGCAGGGGAAGGCGGTCTATGTCGGCTCAAGCAATTTCGCGGGCTGGGATATCGCCACTGCCTGCCAGGAAGCCCGGGCGGCAGGAAAACACGGCCTGGTGAGTGAGCAGAGTATATATAACCTGAACAACCGGTGGGTTGAACTCGAGGTAATACCGGCTTGCCGTCACTACGGTCTCGGACTTATCCCCTGGAGTCCCCTGGGTCAGGGTCTCCTTTCGGGAGCACTGGAGAAGCAGAAAGATGGACGCCGGGGCAGTGAAGATTACGAAAAGAACATTAAAAATAACCGTTCAAAGCTGGAGGAGTACGAAAAACTTTGTTCCGGATTGGGTGAAAAACCGGCGGAAGTAGCTTTATCCTGGCTTCTGCATAATCCCGCGGTAACAGCTCCGATCATTGGTCCGCGTACAATGGAACAGCTGGAAAGCGCGGTCCATGCCGCGGATATCAGTCTGGATGACGAGGTAATGAAGAAGCTGGATGAGATATTCCCCGGACCGGGAGGTGAAGCCCCGCAAGCATACGCGTGGTAGCACAGCTAATAAACAATAATTCCCGGTAACGCCTTGTTTGATTTAGAAGCGGCCATAATTACATATAATATATAAATTTAAATCGGGTTGAGCGGGAATTGCCGGGCCTTAAACGTATCCCTTGCCTAAATAGGAAAAACCTTTCACAATGGAGCGGTTTGGAGGAATGATATGTCGATAATACCGCGGGGGAACTGCGCCATCACCGGTGTTCAGTTCGGAGATGAAGGCAAGGGACAGGTTGTAGATTTCCTGGCTCCGAATTACAGTTATATTGTCAGATACAACGGTGGTGCTAATGCCGGACATACCGTGGTTGTGGACGGTAAAAAACACGCCCTGCATCTGATTCCGTCAGGTATTCTTCACCCTGACACTGTCAATGTCACCGCTAACGGAGTTGTTATCGATCCCTTTTCTCTCCTTAGGGAAATAGAGGAACTGAAAGAAAGCGGAGTATCCGTTACTTCCCGGAACCTGAAACTGAGTCACCGGTGCCATCTTGTTCTCCCGTACCATAAGGCGGAAGACGGGCTTCTCGATGCCGCCATGGCGGCGGGCACCGAATCCGCCGATCTGTTACAGACCACTAAACGCGGAATCGGTCCGTGTTACGCCGACCGGGCCTACCGGGCTACTGCCGTGCGGATGGTTGACATCATGGATCACCAACTTTTATCGGAGATCATCCCCAGGATTGTCAGAATCAAGAATGCCCAATGTGCGGCCTTAAGCGGAATAGCAGATGTTGATTTCGATCCCCTCGATTCGAAAGATATTCTTGAACAGGTGAAGGAGGCGGCAGACAAGCTGAGACCTCATGTGTGCGATACAACAGAACTCCTCCGTGAAGCCCTTGCCGCGGATAAAAAGATTCTCTTCGAGGGTGCTAACGCAACGCTGCTGGATGTTGATTTCGGGACATACCCGTTTGTGACATCCAGCAACTGTATGGCTCCAAGCATTTACACGTCCACCGGATTAAGCGGAATTACCCTGGAGAGCAGTCTCGGAGTAGCCAAGCTTTATATGAGCCGCGTGGGTGCGGGACCGTTCCCGACGGAGTCGGATGATCCCGCGGTGATGGAGATCCGTGAAAGGGCCCACGAATACGGAACCACCACCGGGCGTCCCAGAAGAATCGGCTGGCTGGACCTTGTCGCACTGAAGCACACCGCGCGGCTTAACGGGACAACCGGACTGGTGCTGACCGGTCTGAAATTTTTAGAAGGTATCGATCCGGTCAAAGTCTGTATCGGTTATAAAGACATTCCTTCGGATGATGGAGGGTTTCCGGCCAGCGCCAGAGTGCTTGGAAAGGCTCGTCCGGTATACCGGGAAGTTTCCGGATTCAAAGGCGGCCTGGAAGGATGCAGGGAAAAGAAGGATCTTCCCCCGACCGCGCTCAGTCTAATAGCTATGATTGAAGAACATACCGGTACACCGGTTGATGCGGTCTGTTTAGGAAAATCCCGGGATCAGCTTCTGGAGATGTAGCTAATCAAGCAGAGAATTGAAATCGCTGAATAGTTTCCGGAGATATGATACTAGAGGTTCCGTACTGCCTGTCATGGTTCCTGAAACCTCTCCTCCGCAATGTTCAAGACGGCCGTTAAAGATTACATCATCATCTTTGTAGAGGATGAGCTCCTCAGTAGTTCCGCCGGTACATCCCTCTGTACCGTTCCGTGTTTTTTTTGCCGGACCGATATTTTCGTCCGATATCAGTTTAAGGGCCCGGGAAAAATCCGATTCATCAATCCGGACCTTTTCCCGGTTAAGCTCTTTTCCGTAACTGTCCACAACGGCCAGGGCTGACGCCGGGGTTACTGTTATTGTGTAGCTCCTATGATATTCCGGAGGAACTGAGGAGTCACCGAACCGGTATACAACTGCGGTGACTCCCTCTGTAGAAATACCTTCTGAAACGCAGCTTGAGACGAATATAAGCGTCAGTAAAGGGAAAAAACGGAACATCCGGATTATATTCTTCTCCGTCTCCGACCTGCTCCTCCGGCCGCGCTTCCGCCGCCGCCCCAAAAACCGGCTAGGCCGATTAAAAAGCCGAAATTGTACCATCCCCCGTTGTTGTGTACATCATACATACTGATATTGTCGGAAAAAAGAGAGATTACAAATGTAACCGGCGCGATAATTCCGTGCCAAAGACCGGGAAGAAATCCGGATACATCTCCCTCCTCGTCTCCGGTTCCCACCATGGGATTCGCGTCCGGGGTACATCCGGCCAGCAGTAAAACCAGCAGACCGATTAAAATTAATAATATCGTGTTTTTCACAGTACAATTCCTCCGCTTTTTGTATCATTATAGAAGTAACGCTATTCCAGCTCAACCGCTTATACCGTTTATTGCAGAAGCCGGAATAACTTGTATACTATTAAAAAATCCCTATCTGGAGAGAAAATAAATGGATAAACCTGTCTATCTTGATACAACTCAGTCAATAGAAAAAAGAGCGTGGGATCTGGTTAACCAGATGAGTCTGGATGAGAAAGCTTCCCAGCTGCTTCACGAAAGCAAAGCTGTACCCCGGCTAGAAATTCCGAAATATAACTGGTGGAACGAATGTCTCCACGGTGTAGCCCGGGCGGGACGGGCTACCATATTCCCTCAGGCAATCGGTTTAGGGGCAACCTTCGATGAAGATCTCCTGTTCCGGATAGCATCGGCGATAAGTGACGAGGCACGGGCGAAATATGCCGCCGCTTCCAGGGTGGGGAATCGCGGGCAGTACATGGGCCTTACGTTCTGGACTCCCAATGTCAACATCTTCCGTGATCCCCGGTGGGGACGGGGACAGGAAACTTACGGTGAGGATCCCTTCCTAACCGGAAAACTGGGAAGCGCCTTTGTCCGGGGGCTGCAGGGTGAAGGCCAGAAAGTGATGAAAACAGCCGCGTGCGCAAAGCACTACGCTGTACATTCGGGGCCGGAAAAACTGCGTCATGAATTTGACGCCAAGGCGAGTCCGAAAGACCTCAGGGAAACCTATCTTCCCGCTTTTGAAATGCTTGTTAAAGAGGGAAAGGTGGAAGCGGTTATGGGCGCTTACAACCGGACCAACGGAGAGGTCTGCTGCGGAAGCAAAACGCTGTTAAAAGATATCCTCCGGGAAGAATGGGGGTTCGGCGGGCATGTTCTCTCCGACTGCTGGGCGGTCAGGGATTTTCATGAACACCACAAGGTAACACCGGGACCGGAAGAATCGGTGGCCCTGGCGATTTCCAACGGCTGCGATTTGAACTGCGGATGCACCTATGAACATGTTATTCAGGCGGTTAAGAACGGAAAATTGGAAGAGAAATATGTAGATCAGGCAGTATTCAGGCTGATGCGCACCAGACTCCGTCTTGGAATGTTTGACCCTGAAGAGGATAACCCGTACCGGGGCTTAACCGAAGAGGTGGTTGACTGCCCGGAACACAGGAAACTTGCACGGGAAAGCGCGGTGAAATCAACGGTGCTCTTAAAAAACAGCGGAGATGTGCTGCCTCTTAAGAACAATCTAAAGAATATTTACATCTGCGGTCCCAACGCGGCGAATATCGGTGCTTTAATCGGCAATTATTACGGAAGCAACCCCAGAATTGTTACCCCTCTGGAAGGAGTGGCCGGCAGGATCGGTAAAAATGTTACCCTGGATTACCGGCCGGGAGTACTTTTGGACAGGAAAAATATTAATCCCATTGAGTGGGGAATTTTCGAAGCTCATAAATCGGATGTAACAATCGCGGTTTTGGGAATCGACGGTTCCCTGGAAGGCGAAGAAGGCGACGCCCTGGCGTCTCCGTATTTGGGTGACCGGCAGGATATCGGGCTTCCGGAAGGGCAGCTGGATTTCCTCCGCAGGCTGAAAGAGGGGCCTCAGCCGGTAGTTACAATTCTTCTGTCCGGGAGTCCTCTGGCGGTACCTGAGGTGCACGAACTGTCCGACGCGGTAATTTGGGCGGGATATCCCGGTGAAGAGGGTGGTAACGCTCTGTCGGATATCCTGTTCGGTGATGTTTCTCCGGCAGGTAAGCTCCCGGTAACGTTTCCAAAAAGTACCGGCCAGCTTCCTCCGTATGAAGACTACAGTATGGAAGGGCGTACCTATAAATATATGAGGGAGGAGCCCCTCTATCCGTTCGGATTCGGTTTGTCCTATACCAATTTTGAATATGTCAGTATTCAGGCGGACCGGGAATCAATACCGGAAAATGAATCCGTTACAGTAACAGCGGAAGTCCGGAACATCGGGAAAAGGGGAAGTGATGAGGTAATACAGCTTTACTTCCGGTATAAAGACAAACCGTTCAGGCTTCCGGAAGCGGAACTCCGGGGATTCAAGCGGGTTTATATAGGAGCTGGTGAAACAGTCACCGTTAAATTCACCTTGTCTCCGGAGATGCTGAAGGTTGTTGACATGAACGGGCGAAAAACACGGCTTTCCGGCGAAGTTGAAATCTTGGCAGGCGGATGTTCTCCCGGAAAACGGGGACTCACGTTAGGGGCTCCTGAACCGGTCTCTGTTTGTGTAAAAATGGAGTAGGTGATGAGAGAACCGTTATCTGTCATCCTGGAAAGACCGGGAAAACTGGCGGTTAAGAGAATACCGGTTCCCCAGGTGCCCGGTCCTTCCCTTGAAATAGAGATGATGGCATGCGGCATATGCGGAAGTGATATCCGTTATTTTACCGGAGAAAATCCGTGGGCCATGCACACTTTAGGTGAAAATACACCCTCCCCTGAGAATATGGTTCTTGGGCATGAAGTTTCCGGGATTGTCCGGGAGACAGGAAAAAGGATAGCTGTACTGGCCTACCGGGGGTGCGGGAAATGCCGGTTCTGCCTGTCCGGCCGGGAAAATATCTGTTCCGACGTTCAGCACATCGGCCACGGGGCGGGATGGCCTGAGATGGATTATTATCCGGGAGGAATGGCTGAATATTTTCAGGTTTGGAAAGGATTCGCCTTCGAAATACCTGAATCGGTCACTTATGAAGCGGCGACTTTTTTAGACGGATTGGCTGTAGCGATACACGCCTGTGACCGTGCCGGGATAGGTAAAGGGAGCAGGGCGGCTGTGATCGGTCTTGGTCCCATCGGTATGCTCGCCGCCCAGGCTGCCCAAGCCGGAGGAGCGGTATTGCTTCGGGGATGCGATACCTCCAAGGTTCCCGTCCGGCTGGCGGCGGAAACCGGTATTAAAGGGGTAATACAGGGAGACGGGCACGATCTTGCCGAGGAGACCGGACGGAAGAAGCAGCTGTTTGATGCCGTCATCGATACCGTTGGATCGGCTGATAGTTTAAAGCACGGTACCGCGCTTTTAGATAGGGGAGGAACCCTGGTGCTCCTCGCCGTTCATGACGGATCTCTTCCGGTTACCGGAAAAGGACTGAGCGGCGAACGGCGGATAGTATCGAGCGCCAATAATCCGTACTCCGATTTCGACCGCGCGATCGCTCTAATGGAAAGCGGACAAATTAAAACAGAGCCTTTGGTTACTCACCGGTTTCCTCTTTCCAGCGCGGAAGAGGCGTTTCAGGTGATGCTTGATAAGGATAACCGCGGAGCTTATAAAATTATTCTGCATCCCTGAGGATAACCTCTTCGAGATACACGGTTTCCATAATTTCCGCTATCTCTATCATCCTTGCGAGTTTTTCCTTGGTGTACTCCCGGTTCAGCCGTTCAAGTCTTTGCAGGATCCCTATAATGAAATCCGCCGCCCGGCCTTCCTCCGGGGAGGTCTGCGCGGCTTTAACTTCCTCCAATACGGCGATCGATTCTTCTATTAGCTTTTCATCCTGACCGGCTGAGGTAAGGTATTTCACCTTCCGGATCATTTTCCTGCTTTCCCGGTGGCTTATCGAACTGTTTGCCTGAACGACCAGGTCTTCGGTAATGTCCGCGCGGGAAGGATTTTCTTTTTCGGAAAGCACATTTTCAATGTATCCCAGGGTTTTATTCTCGATATCCGCGGAAGTTTTATATGCCGAAATTACATCGATCCCGGCGTGAATCGCCTTCCAGAACCTGCCGTACCGGGCGATGATTTTCGGCATGCGGGGGAGATAATGGATCAGTTTAACCGGACTTTTTAGAATATCGGTCAGGACATCCATCGATTTATCCCGTTCTTCCCGTTCCTCTACCGGCGGATACATCACCTCCTTGAAGAGAGCCACGATACGGTCTATATCTTCCTGCTCTATACCGGACATCAAGCCTTTCTCCCGAATTCGCGGAATCTGCAGCAACTGGTTCCGGCTGTACCTTTTTTCGATCAGGCTGTGGAATTTGGTTACCATTTCCTTTCTGATTTCGTCGGTTGGGAGTGTATCAGACTTCATGCTTTCCCTAAGATACTAATTTTTGGATTAAATCCAAAATCATCTGCGAAGCAGCAATACCCGGTGACGCCGTTTTATGAAACTGCTGTTTCCCAAGGGTATGAATCCACCGATCACTGGATTATAATGAACCATGCATAAAACTCTGCCCTTTACAGCAAAAGTTCCGGTTACCGGTTCATACGACGCGATTGTCGCGGGCGGCGGACCCGCGGGGTGCGCCGCAGCGCTGTCTGCCGCCCGGATGGGTCTCTCGGTCCAGCTTCTTGAATCGGAAGGCTGCTTAGGCGGCACAGCCGTCAGCGGTCTGGTTTCCCACTGGCTCGGGGGAAGGACCGAAGACTGCAGCCGATGGGTAGTGGGCGGTATCTTCCGGGAACTCTCCGAGGAGGGAGCTTCCCGGGGATTCGCGGAGATTCCCCGTCCCGAACCCGGGGGCGGGTATAACCCCCGGGGATGGAATACCGGCCGGGGAGGAGTTCTTACCGCGGGAATACCTATCGACCCGAACGGGATGTCTCTCCTGTACGAAGAAAAGATGGAACAGGCTGGAGTGCATCTCCTTTTAAAAACAACGTGTATCGACATTTTTCAGCGGGACAACGGAATTAGTCACGGGGTTTTCCATAATAAATCGGGACTACAGGCGGCAGAGGGGAAGGTTTTTATCGACGCTACCGGTGACGCCGATCTGGCCTTTCTTTCGGGATGTGATACCCGGCTCGGCAGGGAAGAAGACCGGCTTATGACCCCGGTGACCCTGCAGTTTCACAGCAACCGGATAGACGGGAGAGCGTTAAAAGAATACATCGATAAAAATGATGCCCCCCGTTTTCTGGAAGAGATTGAGAAGTGGCAGGATGACGGAATTTGGCCCTTCGCCTGGAACCGGTTTATTACGGTCCGGCTGCTGGATGATGATACCTTCCTGGTGAACAGTCCCAGAATCACCGGAATTGACGGAACCGACGGTGAATCGGTCACCCGGGGTATAACCATGGGCCGGAAAGAGATCTATCAGCTTCTGGACATCATGCGGAACCATATTCCCGGGTGCGGGAAGGCCAGGATAAAGGCCGTTGCTTCCAGCCTGGGGGTGCGCGAGACCAGACGCATCCGGGGTGCTTTCGAGTTGTCGGTGGATGATCTTGTATCCGGAGCCGGGTTCCCCGATACCGTGGGATTTTCGGCATACTGCTGGGATCTGCCCGACCCGGAGAAACCCAGTCATCAGCCTATGTCAGGAAAAACCCGGAAAAAAGCAATCACCCCGATACCGTACCGGATAATGCTTCCGGAGCCGGTAACCAATCTTATCTGTCCCGGACGGGCCGTGAGTGTGGAACGGGATGTTCTCGGTCCTATCCGGGTAATGGCCCCGGCCATGGCGATGGGGGAAGCGGCAGGGAACGCCGCATACCGGGCGGTACGGGAAGGTGTCGCCTTTAAAGATGTACCTATCCGGGAGCTCCGGGGTGATTTAGCGGAATCAGGGGCCGTGGTGGATTTCGAGGAATAATTAAAGTAAGCCACTGCACGGGTTGTCAAAACCGTTGTCCTGTGGAATGGTACCGGGATTATGAAGATGAGGTACATTTTTTCGGCGATTGTCGGTGTTCTTCTCCTCGCGGGCTGCGGGAGCAGCGGAGAATATCATTCTAAATTATCCGGTGGAGATTATGCTTATGAGGAGCCCCCGGTTCCGCTCTCCTTTGTCTTTGAGGATGTAAATACTCCAAGATTAACTGTTTTTCGGGAGCAGTTTAATCTTCAGGAAGCGGCCGGAGCCGGTCCGGAGCGGGACCGGATTATCGGACTGCTTAAATGGGCGTATACCCTGGTCCCCTGGGACGGGAGTGCCCCGTGGCCTAAAGGGGTTTTATGCACCGATAATATTGTGCGGTGGCAGCAATTCCCGGTGATCACATTCGCATTAAAATTTATAAATTGTTTTATTAC
>CAYLLE010000140.1:0-9159 GCA_964384485.1 uncultured Spirochaetales bacterium
TTCGCCTTAGGAAAAGAACCGCGGATTATCGCGGATTTGCGCGGATTATTGGAACTGGGGTAAAGCATAGTCACTGGTTTACAAGAATTGGCCATAATTGGAGAGAAAAGGGAAGCAAGCAAACTTGGCAGAATCAAAGATCCCGCCCCCAGAACACCACCCGCGGCCCAACCCCGGCAGCCTAACCCGCTAACGCCCCGCATCCCGCCAATCCGCGAAAACCCGCGCAAATCCGCGGTCCACTCTTTCCCCGGCAGCCCGAGGCCACCGCGCCTCCGTCCCACCCCCCGCGGGACCATATACCACCAGCCCATCAGCAAATTTTAACCCTTTACCCGGGAGCATTAATAGTGTATAAATATTCAGAAAATATACGGAGGTTTTTTATGAACAAGAAAACAAAGACAGCGGTACTCACGGTACTGATATCACTCATTATTATGCCGGTGTTTATATACGCGTCCGGCGGACAAGAAGAAGGCGGGGCGGAGACCTACGAATTCAGCTACAGCATCTTCTTCCCGCCCACCCACGTACAGACGAAAACCGCTGAAACATGGGCCGCGGAAATCGAAAAGCGGACCGAAGGCGCGGTAAAAATCACCTTGTATCCCGGAGGAACCCTGACCAGCGCAACCCAGTGTTACGACGGTGTGGTCAACGGTATTTCCGACATCGGTATGAGCTGTTTCGCTTACACACCCGGACGGTTTCCGCTTTTAGCCGGCATGGATCTGCCGTTAGGATACCCGGACGGAAAGACAGCCAGCACCGCGGCTACGGCTATGGTAAAAAAATATTCCCCCGATGAAGTATCGGACGTGGAAGTACTTTATGTCCACGGCCATGGGCCCGGAATCGTGGCCTCCAAAAAAGCCGTACGGTCTTTAGATGACATGAACGGAATGCAGACCCGGGCAACCGGTCTATCCGCGAAGATCGTAGAAAGTCTGGGAGCGACTCCGGTCGCCATGAGTCAGTCGGAAACCTACGAAGCACTGCAGAAGGGAGTAGTTGAAGCCACCCTGTGTCCCATGGAAACATTAAAGGGATGGAAGCAGGCTGAAGTGATCAATTACGTTACCGACAGCTCCGCTATCGGCTATACCACCTCCATGTTTGTAGTGATGAACAAGGGCAAGTGGGAAAACCTGCCGGAAGAATACAAAAAAATATTCAGTGAAGTGAGCGCGGAGTGGGTTGCCAAGCATGGCGAAGCATGGGACCAGGCCGACAAGGAAGGAAAAGATTACGTGATGGAACTGGGCAGAGAAATCATCACCCTGAACGATGAAGAAGAAGAACGGTGGGTCGAATCGGTACAGCCGGTTATTGATGAATACATCAGCACCGCGGAAAGTAAAAATCTGCCCGGAGAATCATTGGTAGAAGACATCAAAGCGATGATCGGAGAATAATTAACATAGCGCTATGGAACATTCGGAAGGTACGGCCGGTCTATTCAGGACCGGCCTTGAATATTATCACCGCACCCTGAAAGCATTCGTAATCGCCCTCGCGGTGATAGCCGCGGTAAGTGTGATGGCGCTCATGCTCATCACCTGCGCCGATGTGGTACTCCGGATCTTCAGCCGGCCCATTAAAGGAGCATACGATCTTGTTCAAATTGCCGTGGTCATCACGATAACCGGAGCACTGCCGTACACCACCGCGGTTAAAGGACACGTGGCTATCGAAGTTTTCTATCACAAGCTCTCCCGGGCCGGACGGATCATTATGGATACTTTTATCCGGCTTCTAGCCATGGTCCTGTTCATCATCCTGGGAATAAAATCGATCACCTACGGCGGTCACTTGAAAGCAACCGGACAGGTTACCATGACACTGCGGATACCTCTCTTCTGGGTGCCCTACCTGATCACCTTTTCAAGTTTCGTAGTGGTACTGGTCATTTTGTATAACCTGCTTCATCCGGGAAAGGAGATGATCAAACCATGACACCCCTAGAAATCGGCATCATCGGAATAATCGTTCTGTTCATCCTGCTGGCCACCAGCATGCCGGTGGGCTTTGTCATGGCGGCAGTAGGCGCCGCCGGATTTGCCCTCATCGTCAATCCGCAAGCCGCGCTCAGTGTGCTGGTGACGGATATCTTTGAAACCTTCTCATCCTATTCATTAACCGTAATCCCACTGTTCGTTTTCATGGGTCAAATCGCCTTTCACAGCGGAATCAGCGGCCGGCTCTTCGACGCGGCGTATCACTGGTTCGGACCGCTTCCCGGCGGACTAGCCATGTCTACCGTCGGGGCGTGCGCCGCCTTCGGCGCGATCTGCGGTTCAGGTCCAGCCACCGCCGCGACAATGGCCTCGGTGGCATTACCGGAAATGAAAAAATACAACTACAGCATGGAACTCGCCACCGGCACGGTAGCCGCCGGGGGCAGTCTAGGGATGCTGATACCGCCTTCGGTAGTTTTTATCGTGTACGCCATCATGACCGAACAGTCGGTGGGCAAACTGTTTCTCGCGGGTATACTTCCGGGTATAATGATTGCCCTTCTTTTCGGTCTGGTTATCTACATCCAGTGCAAGCGGAATCCGGAAAAAGGACCAACCGCGCCGCCCATGTCCTTTCTTAAACGGCTCCGGTCGCTAAAGGGTGTGATAGAAACGCTGCTTCTCTTTACCGTAGTGATGGGAGGGATGTTTGCCGGATTTTTTACCCCCACCGAAGCCGCCAGCATCGGAGCCCTGGGCGCCCTTATAATCGCGCTGGTCCGGAAAAAGCTCTCTTTCCACATGCTCAGGCGCGCCCTGTTCGAAACGCTCCGGACATCAAGCATGGTGCTCATCATCGTGGCCGGTGCTGTTGTCCTGGGCCATTTTCTGGCGGTAAGCCGCATTCCCTTTGAGCTGGCAAACCTGCTGAGCGGCCTGCCCCTGCCCAGCTGGAGCATCATCGGAATCATAATTATCTTTTTTCTGATTATGGGATGCTTTATCGATGCCCTGGCCCTGATCCTGTTAACCATCCCGATTTTTTATCCGGTAGTGCTGGAATTGGGCTACGACCCAATCTGGTTCGGCGTCATTATCGTTGTGGTCACCCAAATGGGGGTAATTTCTCCTCCCGTTGGAGTGAATGTCTACATCGTCAGCGGGATCAAGCGGGACATCCCGCTGCAGACCATATTCAAAGGGGCACTGCCCTTCTTAGGCGCGTTAGTTATCGCGGCAGCTATCCTCATCCTCTTTCCCCAGCTTCCGCTGCTGCTGCCGAATTTGGCAGGAGGTCCGTAGATGAAAAACATTTCAGACGAAACCGGCTTCGGCCGGATTCTCTTCTGCACCGATTTTTCCGAGAACGCCAATTTCGCGTTCCGGTTCGCCCTGGCGGAGGCAAGTAAAACAGCCGAAAGCGAACTTCACCTTCTCCACATCGTTCCCGAGTCGGACGCGCAGTTCTGGAAATCGTACATGTATGAAGTCGACGATATCGATAAGAAGGCAAAAAAAGATATCGATGACTTCATGGAGCAGACCTATTACTCCAAAGTACCGGAGGGACAAACTTTCCATGTTGAGCACCGAGTTGGCAACATCACCCACGAAATCCTGAATTATGCCAAAGAAAAAAAGATGGACCTGATCATCATCGGCAGGCAGGGGCATCACAGCCTAGGCACCGCCCTCTTCGGCCGGATAACCGAAAAAATCGCCCGGCACGCCGAATGCGCCGTTTTGGTAGTGCCGCTGACCTTTCAGCGGCGCCTCGAAGAAGATTAAAAGTACCGTTCCAGCATCTCTCCGGTAACACCTTTATGTTTACAGATATCAGCATAAAACCGGCCGCTCTCCCGCAGGGTCCGATCCTGAGTTTTAAAATCCAGGGCGTAAAGACCGAACGGCGCGCTCTCACCTTCGTTCCATTCAAAATTATCGATGAAGGTCCAGTGATAGTAACGTTCCACGGTTATACCGTCGTTTATCAGATCGGCGGTGTTTTTTAAGTGGTCGTAAATATACGGTGTCCTGAACCGGTCTTTCCCGTCGCAGGTACCGTTTTCGGTAATCCATACCGGAAGTTTGTACCGGCTGTAATAACGTCTGATCAGACGGGTGAGTCCTTCCGGGTAAATCTCCCAGCCTAAATCATTGACCGGTGCTTCCTTGCTGTTCCTAAGATCGGTAAAAAGGGTTTCCGCGCTGAACTTGAACGCCAAAACATCCCTGGTGTAATAATTCAATCCCAAAAAATCGGAGCGGAAACCGTCGCCCCACGGTTTTCCGGAACCGAGCGGGAAAACGAGCCTTCCTTCGGTCATTCCCCGGATATACATATCCTGTCCGAGCCGGTGGTAAATCCGGCTTACCCCCCGGTTGAGAGGTCCGGAAGATGCC
The DNA here is from genome assembly GCA_964384485.1 of uncultured Spirochaetales bacterium. Lineage (GTDB taxonomy): Bacteria > Spirochaetota > Spirochaetia > CAYLLE01 > CAYLLE01 > CAYLLE01. The sequence goes on from CAYLLE010000140.1 coordinate 4,365, forward strand.
GGATCAAAAAGCCGGACGTGATGGGAGGCGCCAACCTTCGGATCGCTTTTACCGGCTCCCTTTTCATGGATCAGATCGTAGCATTGATTATGAGCCATTATCATGTTCCGGGAACCTTTTAAAAATTCTTTCAAACTCTTGTGCCCCGGCGGGAATATACCGGACAGGTGACCCAAAATCATATACACGTTCGGCTCGTTTATCGTGACCCAATCAGATACTAAATCGGACAGTCCCTCCGCCGCGTGCGCGGCGAACCGGAGAAACGTATCGGCCGCCTCTTCCCCCGCCCATCCTCCGGACTTCTCGAACCACACAGGATTGGAAAAATGATGCAGCGTAACCAGCGGGACGATTCCCCGGTCCCGGAGCATTCCGATCTCTTTCCGGTAGTGATCCATGGCGGCGGCATCAAACTCTCCCGGTTCCGGTTCAATCCGGGCCCACTCCAGACTCAGGCGGTGGGTATCCACCCTCAGTCCGGCCAGAAGTTCCGTATCTTCTTCCAGCCGGTTCCAATGGTCGTTAGCGGGTACGGGAAAGGTGCCGTCGCTGATATTTCCCTGTTCGGCCCATGTATACCAATTCGTATCCCGGCTGATTCCCTCAATCTGGGAGGCCGCGGTGGCCGTGCCGAGTAAAAAATCATCCGGCAGTTTAAACGGTTTCCGGTTCATCATTCTTTTCCTTTTTAGACAAGATAGCCAGTACACTCTTTTCCCGGTACCGCAAAAATAAAACCATTCCGATCACGCAAAAGGCAAAGGCGCAGACCGCCGTTATCCTGATTCCCAAACTGTCGGTAACGCTCTTTCCCAGTAAAAGCAGGGAAGGAAAAATCAGATTGGCCAGAGAAATCCCTAACTTCATCATCAGCGCCCTGGCGCCGTAGAAGGTTCCGGCCTTGTAATTCCCGGTCACAATGCCGTCCGATTCGGCCAAATCCCCCACGATAGCGTTGGGTAAAATTCCGAAAACAGCCATGGGGAACGCCGCCAGTACCACCATAGAAAACGCCTGCAGGGAGTCGGCCAGAGGAATGATCCCTAAAAACGCGACTATAATAAACACCGCCGCGAAGACCACAAACGCCGCGATCATGATCTTCTTCTTTCCGAACTTCCGTGCCGCCACTGTTACGGGGACGTAGAAAACAAAACTCAGCGCGAACATCACCGTCATCAAAAGTGAGATCATACCCTTCTCCATCCGGAGCAGGACGGTTATGTAATAACTGATACCGGCCTGGATAAAGGTAAGGGCCAGCCAGTACATTAGGTCGGAAAAGGTAAACAGCCGGAACTCCCGGTTTTTAAACGCCGCCAGGAGTGCGGCGAAGGCGCCTTCCCGGGATACCCGCTCCTCAACAAAGTCGTTCTCCCGGATAAAGATTACCGGCAGATACAGCATCACCAGGGAAACGGCGGCAAAAATTCCTACCGCAGCGGCGAAAGCGCGGTGAGGAACCATCACAGATTCGAACGCGGACTGCAGGGCATACACCAAATTACCCGCCGCGAACCCCAATGCCCAGGTAACCGAAATCATGGTGCTCAGGGTGAGCCGTTCCGAAGCGGTATGGCCGTACTCGCTGATCAATGCGGTGTACGGAACCACATAAGCGGTCATGGCCAGGTAGAACAGAAAGAGCATAGCCGCAAGCCAAACCGTGTTGACCCCGCTTACCCCGGCAACGGGAGGGAAGAATACCAGTACCGAAAACAGCGCGAAGGGAAGCCCGCTCACCGCCATAAACAGACCCCGCTTTCCGAACCTCGACTTGGTACGGTCCGAGAACCCGGCGATAAGGGGATCGGTGACCGCGTCAAAAAGCCGTCCGCCGAAGTTCAGAACACCCACAATGGTAAGCACGCCGATAATGGTACCCTGAAAGATAAACGGGGGGAAGATCGCCCCGGCTGATTCTTCCGGAGGCAGATAAAAATAATTGATCAGATTTGCCGTACTGTACGATGCCAGGGACCAGCCGAACTGTCCCATGGCGTAAATAATCTTTTTCGAGAAAGGGAGTGATTTCGCCATTTCGCCTCCTAACGAACCCAGTAATAATTTGGCGGAAACCGTTATTTAGGTCAAGACGGATTGGCTTTAAAAAAGATTATGTCCCCGTCCTCAACTTCATAATCCCGGCCTTCGGTGCGGTACTTTCCCGCGTCCCGGACCTCTTTTTCCGAGCCGTGCCGGAACAGATCCTCACAGTGATACACCTCCGCTTTAACGAATCCCCGCTGGAAATCGGTATGTACTTTACCCGCCGCTTCCAGTGCCGAAGAGCCGGCCGGAATAGTCCAGGCGTGGGCCTCCTTCTCGTTCACGGTAAAAAAGGTCCGCAAACCCAAGAGCCGGTAGGCAGCCCGGATCAGCCGGTTAAGACCGGATTCTTCCAGCCCCGCATCCTTTAGAAACACGGCCCGCTCTTCCGGATCATCCAGCAGCGCGATTTCCGCTTCGATTTTCCCGGAAAGGACAATGACCCGGTCCGCGGTATCCCGCTGCCGGAAGGTTTCCGCATATTTCTGTACTGAAGAAACACATTCGCTGTCTCCGGTTATATTCCGCTCATCGATGTTACAAACGTAAAGCTGTTCTTTCATGGAGAGAAGATTCAGATCGGCCAGAGCTTCCCGTTCTTCTCCGTTCCGCGCCAAATTCCGCGCCGGCGTTCCATGGTTCAGGCCGTCCGATATCCGGTCGTACAATGCCGGCAGTTCCGGATCGAGCCCCCGGCGCCCTTCCTTATCCAGCCGCCCCTGAACCGTCTCCAGATCGGCCAGGGCGAGTTCGGTATCCACAACTTCGATATCCGGCACCCCTCCCCGGGAGCCTTCGGCATACGGAACCTCACCGCCGGAAAAGCACCGGACAACATGGGCGATTATACCGGTTTCACGGACGGCGCCTAAAAACCGATTCCCCATTCCGTCACCCCGGGAGGCGCCCTTCACCAAACCGGCCACATCGACAAACCTCATAGACGCGGGAACTTCCTGGAGGGGCTTCATGATTTGAAATATTTTCCGGAGGCGGGGGTCGGGAACTTCCGTGACACCGATATTTTCTTTAATGGTACAGAAGGGATAGTTTTCCGCCGGAACCTGCCGCGCGGTCAGAGCGGAAAAGATAGTGGATTTGCCCACATTGGGCATACCGACGATTCCGCAATTGAGTGCCATTACATCTCCTCGAGATACCGGCTGAATCCTTGGTTTTCAAGCTTTGCCGCTTTTTCCTCCACCTCCCTTCGGCTTCCAGCGGTGTAGTCCTCCAACCTGCTCCGTACTTCCGGGTATTTTATTCCCAGCATCCGGGCCGCCAGAAGACCGGCATTTTTCGCGTTGTTTATAGCTACCGTTGCCACCGGAATACCCCGGGGCATTTGAACGATAGAGAGGAGCGAATCCAGCCCCTGCAGGTTGGAAGAGCGGACCGGCACGCCGATCACGGGGAGAGAAGTAAGGGACGCGGTCATACCGGGAAGATGGGCTGCGCCGCCGGCTCCGGCGATGATCACTTCCAGACCCCGGTCCTCGGCCTCCTTGGCATACCCGTACATCCGGTCCGGAGTCCGGTGGGCCGATACGATGGTCGTTTCGAAGGGCACCTTTAGTTCTTCCAAAACAGCGCACGCTGCCGCCATAACGGGAAGGTCGGAATCGCTTCCCATAATAATCCCAACTAGAGGTTTTCGGCCGGTGATCATTCGTTTCCTCCCATATAGAGTATTTTTTTCAGCTTGTAGACCGTATCCATGGCCTGCCCGATTGTTTCCCCCAAAACGGTAACGTGTCCCATCTTTCTATAGGGCCGGACTTCGCTCTTTCCGTACAAATGGATGTTGACCCCCGGAAGGGTTAAGGCGTCCTTCATCCCCATAAGCTCCGGAGTTCCCGCGGCGGTGGGTTCTCCCAAAAGGTTCATCATTACGGCCGGGGCAATTTGATTCGTAGAACCCAGCGGGAGCCCCGTAACGGCCCGGAGATGCTGTTCAAACTGGGAAGTGTAGCATGCCTCGATTGTATAGTGACCGGAATTGTGGGGTCTCGGGGCTATTTCGTTCACCAGAATCTCGTCATCCGGGGTTAAAAACATCTCCACGGCAAATACTCCGTAACCTCCGAAGGCTTCCACCGCCGTGACGGCACGGAACGAAGCTTGATCCGATAACGATTTGTCCAGTTCCGCCGGAGCAATCACCAAATCGCAGACATCGGCGCCTTCCAAAAAGATCATCTCCACCGGCGCATACACCGCTTCGGTTCCCGCCGCGGACCGGGCAACCAGTACGGAAAGTTCCATCTCGATTTCTACTTCTTCTTCCAGATAGGTCTCCCCGGAAAGCTCGGGTTTTGAACCGGTTATCCTGGCAACACCCCTGCCGTCGTATCCTCCCCGCCGGGCTTTTTGAAAGCAGGGCACACCGAATTCTTTTAACACCTGTCCGTCCCCTTCCGGAAGAAGGACGAACCGGGAAACCGGTACGCCTGCGTCCCGGAGAATGGTCTTCTGCAGGTACTTATCCTGGATTTTTTCCAAAGTTTCCGGAGAGGGATGGATATTCACCCCCTGCGCGCTGAGTTCTTTTAACGGTTCAACCGCGATATGCTCTATTTCATACGTTACCGCGTCACAGTTCTCTGCAAGCTCTTTCAAAGCGGTCCCGTCGTAGAGACTGCCCTGAATAAACTCATCCGCCCGGGAGGCGCAGGGCGCGTCAGCCGCGGGCTCAAGCCCCTTTACCTTAAACCCGAGTCTCCTGGCCGGCTCAAGCATCCTG
>CAYLLE010000141.1:0-9024 GCA_964384485.1 uncultured Spirochaetales bacterium
ATGAAATTATGGCCTTTTCTTAATCACAAAAGGAGTTGACCGGGATTTGCTGATATAATACGAATGTCATCACCGGAAATTGTCGGTGCCAAACGTACCGCCGGATCCGGGATACTTGCGGCGGCCAAAATTAATCTTTCAGTCTATACGCTTCCAATTTGTTGTACAGAGCCTTTCTGCTGATTTTTAGTGCTTCCGCGGCTTCGCTTTTATTCCCCCCGTAGTATTCAAGGGTTTCTTTGATCAGTTTTTTTTCCGTATCATCTAAACTCGTACCGACAGGGATAACAAATTCCTTCTTGGCTTTATCATTTTTGCGGAAATAATCGGGTAAAAGATCAGGTGTTATGTTGCCGTCCGGACTGGTGATGCAAACCCGCATTACCATGTTCTCAAGTTCCCGGATATTACCCGGCCAGGGATATTGTTCCAATGAATTGCGGAAATCCTTGGAGACGGTAGCGATTTCCTTACCGAACTCTTTGCTGTATTTTTGGAAGAAATAATCGGTCAGCACGTGAATGTCGTCTCCCCTCTCCCGAAGCGGCGGGATCTGGAACTGGAACACATTCAGCCGGTGATAAAGATCTTCCCGGAAATTACCCCCTTTGATTAACTCCTCCAGGCTCTCATTCGTGGCAGCTACCACCCGTGTGTCCACCGGAATTTCCCTGCTGCCGCCCACCCGCTGAATCCGTTTTGTTTCCAGCACCCTGAGCAGGCTTATTTGACATTCCATCCCCATGGTGCTTATTTCATCCAGGAACAGGGTTCCGCCGTTTGCGAGTTCAAACTTTCCTTTCTGCATGTAACTCGCTCCGGTAAACGCCCCCTTCTCATGGCCGAAAAGTTCGCTGGCTATGAGCTCTTTTGCTATGGCTCCGGTATTGACCGGAATGAAAGGACCCGAAGCATTGCTTTTTTCGTGCACCAGCTGGGCAAAGAGATCTTTTCCGGTTCCGCTTTCACCGGAAAGGAGCACGGCTATATCAAGGGCCGCGACTTTTTCTATTTGTTCAAGAATATATTTGATGACCGGATTGTTGCCGATAATTTCTATCATTACAGTATAAAAGCTCCACTTACATTGTATCAAAAGCGGGTGATCGGTGGAATACCCGGAAAGAGACAAAAAGGATGGCCGTGCTTTGAATTTTTTCTGAATAAAAACCGGTACTTAAGTATATGAAGAACCGGTTTTTTATTTTCGCTGCCCTCCTTTTTACCTGCTCCTCGGCACATGGGGAGGAAGATTTCCGGATCGAACTGTTCTCAGACTGTTCCGATATTTGGAGCATCACTCTGAATGGAAAGACGCCGGACTGGCGCGGGTATTTCAAAACAGCCGGTCCTCTACCGTCCGGGCATTTCCCCGCGCTGGATTTTCAAACGGCAGCGGAGGTTTCAGGTATCACAATCGGCAGGTTGAAACCGGGCCCCTTCGATATTTTTCTGAATGATCCTTTCCGATATCCGAAAGACCTGCCGGGGGCATACCGTTTCGGACGGTTCTGCCGTTCCTCTGAACCATGCCGGATTCTGGGTATTCACGGATTTGTTTTTGACACACTTGAATTCTGGATCGGTACTGAAAAAGGAGAAAGACGTTTCTGGGGCGGAGCTTTCCAATTTTGTCCTTTGTTTAAGCGGATTACCCTGCAGCCGTTTACCCTCATTTCCCATCCGGATCCTGAACCGGTTGGCGAGAAGTGGTTTGCTCCCGGACCCCGGCTCATTCCCGGCAGACTGTTCCATACGGGAACCTCCGTCCTATTCCGATCTTCCGTCTTTCATGCCGATATGCTGAGTGCTGTTTCGCTGAACACCCTTTATACTCCCGGTATGATTTTCCGTTGTCCCTTCACTCTGCGTCTCGGCGGTATTGTCTGTTACGGGGGTTTCTCCTTAAAAGCTGGACCGTATATCAGTCCCGCCGGTTCCGTGCCGAAGAATTCCTTTTCCTACCGCCTCGGGCTGGAAGGGAAAAATGAAGACTTCTCGGGAGAGCTGGAAATTAATGGCGGGTGTATTGCGCATGCCGGAGAAAATTTACCCTTCCTGGAAACTGAAAGGGTATACAAAGCTGACGGCAGATGGAAGACTGGAATATTCACTTCTTCCGCCGGATTTGGATGGATAGACCGCTGGAACCGCCGCGGCGTTAAAAGGTCGGAAAGGATTTACCGAACCGGATATGCCGTAGGGAATGACTGGTTCAAAATTGAGGCAACGGGCACGGCAACGGAGCGGGAACTTGAATTAAGGGAAGGCAGATGTTCAGTGAAGGCCGAGTTTAAACCGGAATGGCTAACGCTGGGTTTCGGGGCATCCCTTCATAGCCGGTTTGCCCTTGCCTGGACTTCCCTCTCCTGCATCCTGACCGTCAAGGTTCCTTTAAGACGGTTTATGCTGAAAGGATCGCTTGAGAATCCGCGGCCGGTATATCTGTCTAACGGATGGTATAACAGACTGGTATCAGAATTAAAAGGGGAGGTGATTCTGGTTTATTCCTTTCCGTCCGACTGATCGGTCCGGTCCAGGAAGGCCATATCTTCCGGCCGGGCTACCACGTCTTTTCTCCCCGCACCCAGAATGCCGGATATCTCCCAGGAATGTTTCCCGATCAGCCGCCTGAGCTCGGTGCTGTCAAAAGCGGTTACCAGCTTGACGGAATTGTTAACCATTACAACATCTCCGGCATGAAATACACCGGTGACCGACACTATTCCCTTCGGCAGAAGACTGTTACGCCCGCGGATAGCCTGCATCGCTCCCTCGTCAACTTTGATGTTTCCTCTTGCTTCTGAATTGAGAATCCAGCGGGTCCGGTTTTTAAGTTTCCGCTGCGGGATGAACCACGAGCCAAGTTCCTCTCCGTTTATCACCCGGTTGATTACATTCGGCTCCCGGCCATCCGCTATTACGGTATGGCAGCCGGCATTTTCCGCGATGATTACTGCCCTCAGTTTGGACTTCATCCCTCCTGTGGAATGGAGGCTCCCTCCGGTCCCGGCGCATTTAATTTGGTTCTCGGTAACTCCGTTAATTCTGAGGATTGGTTTTGCTTCCGGGTACTTCCGCGGGTTCTGATCATAAAAAGCGTCTATATCGGTAAGGATAAGGAGCAGATCGGAATCGATTTTACTGGCTATAAGCGCGCTCAGCCGGTCATTATCGCCGAAGGCGGTTCCGATTTCATCGGTGGAAATGCTGTCGTTCTCGTTGAAAATCGGGATAACATCAAGACCCAGAAGGGTTTCCACCGAATTCCGGAGATTGATGTAGCTTTTCCTGTTGTTCAGAACCTCCCGTGTGATGAGAACCTGGGCTGTTTTAAGTGCCTGCTTTTGAAATGCTTCCCGATATGTGTGCATCAGCAGAGGCTGTCCGATCGCGGCGCAGGCCTGACGCATTTTGATTCCTTCCACCCGGCGGGATATTCCAAGTTCTCCTGCTCCCATTCCGATGGCTCCGCTCGTGACCAGGAGCGGATGGATGTTCCGCTCCTTAATCTCTGCCAACTGAGCCGCGATTCGGGAAACATAGGCTTTATTGATACCGTCTTCACCGGATAAAAGATTGGTGCCGATTTTAATAACCATTCGTTTGGTAAAGCTAAAGTCTCTTTTTTTATCCATGGGGTTTACAAGTTGACGTCTCACAGCGGTTTATGGGTGAACCGTCTTCCCTTCTCTCCGGTATAATCTGCCACGATCTGGCCTGTTCCCTGCAGCTTCCATTTATACGTCATCAGTCCTTCTATTCCTACAGGCCCCCTGGCGTGTATTTTCGATGTACTGATTCCTACCTCTGCGCCGAGACCGTACCGGAATCCGTCCGCGAAGCGGGTGCTGCAGTTCCACATCACGCTGGCGGAATCCACCCGCTCCATAAATCCTTGAGCCGTTTCCCGGTCCGATGTAACTATTGAATCCGTATGTTTGGAACCGTATCGATTGATATGATCGATGGCTTCCTCCGCGGAATCGATCACCTTAACAGAAACAATCAGATCCAGATATTCCGTCTTCCAATCGCTCTCTTCCGCTTTTTCCGCGTTTATATATTCCCTGACCCGGGGGCATCCCTTTATGGTGACTTCCCGGGACGACAGGGCCTTCTCCAATGAAGGCAGAACCACGGGGGCGATATCCTTGTGCACCAGGATAGTTTCCGCGGCGTTGCACACCGCTACATACTGAGTTTTTGAGTCCACCGAAATTCTGACCGCCATATCCGGATTGGCAGAACCGTCGATGTAGACGTGGCATAGGCCGTCGGCGTGGCCCAGAACGGGTATCCTTGTATTGTCCATTATGTAGCGGACGAATTCGTTAGAGCCCCTGGGGATGATAAGATCTATCGTGTCCTCCATCGTTAAAATCGAGGCAACCTCATCTCTTGTCTCAAGGAGCTGCATCCAGCCCTCGGGTATGCCGGCTTTTAAGCCGGCATCGTATATAATCCGGAACAATATTCTGTTTGAGTTGACCGCCTCTTTACCGCCCTTTAAAAGCACACAGTTGCCGCTCTTCAGGCAAAGGGTGGATATCTGCACCAGGGCATCGGGGCGGGATTCAAAAATGATCCCGATAACTCCGATCGGCGAAGCGACTTTATACAGGTTAAGCCCCGTGTCCAGCTCCCGTCCTTCAATTACTCTTCCCACCGGCTCGTTCATTTCCGCCAATTCCCGGATACCTTTCGCGAGTGTTTCCAGTTTTTCCTGAGTAAAGGCCAGCCGTTTTCTTATCGGTCCGGGAAGACCTGTCTTTTCCGCTTCTGCCAGATCTTTTTGGTTCTCCCGATATATTGTTTCCGCGTTACCCTCCAACGCCTCGGCTATCTTCGTGAGTGCTTTACTTTTAATTTCCCCCGGCAAAGATGCCGCACGGGAATACGCTTCTTTTGCGGCAGTTCCGAAATCTTTCATTGCCCTACAGAATACTCCAAGGAAATACCTTTATCAACATCAAAATCCGGAACGGGTTAGGTCCCGGATAACTTTTTCCCGGCAAGCAGCCGGGAATTCGCGACCACACTGACCGAGCTGAAGGCCATAGCCGTTTCTGCCAATATCGGATGCAGCAGCCCGATAACAGCCAAGGGGATCATGATGAGATTGTAGGCCGAGGCCCAGAACAGGTTCTGTTTTATTTTTCTGAGTGTTCCCCGGCTCAATTCAAACGCCCGGAGCAGTCCCTCGGGATCGTTCCGCACCAGAATGATATCGCCCGATTCCGCGGCGATGTCTGTCCCGCTTCCCATGGCTATTCCCACATCCGCTGACGCCAGTGCCGGGGCGTCATTGATTCCATCTCCAACCATGATAACGGTTCTACCCTGACGCTGGTACTCTTCCACTAAAGCCGCCTTATCCTGGGGAAGCATTCCGGCTTTATATTCCGGGATGCCCGCTTCTCCTGCTATTCTTGCCGCGGTATCTTCATTGTCTCCCGTCACAAGTACCGGCTGTATATGCAGGTCCTTAAACCGTGAGACTGTTTCAGTTATTCCCTCCCGTATAGGGTCACTAACCGCGATTAATCCAAGAACCGTATCATTTCCGGCAATCATGATCACCGTTTTTCCCTCTTTCTGCAGCCGCTCCGCGGCAGATTCAATTTCCGCGGGGATCATCAACCCGAACTCCCGGATAAAACCCGGGTTTCCCGCGGTGATCTGCTTCCCGGCCGTGTATGCAGTGATGCCTTTACCGGTAACGGCATTGAATTTTTCCGCTTCCGCTATCGTTATTTCATTAGCTTTAGCGTAATTTACGACAGCTTTTCCGAGGGGGTGTTCCGAACCGGATTCAGCTGCTGCCGCTAATGCAATGAGTTCCGCTTTATCCTGATCCTTTGCCGGAACAATCTCGGTTATGGACGGGATGCCCTTGGTCACTGTCCCTGTTTTATCCAATAGAAGTATATCCGCGGACTGGAGGATCTGTATTGCCGCTCCGTTCCGGATAAGTATTCCGTTTTCAGCCCCTTTTCCCGAGCCTACCATCAGAGCTGTAGGAGTCGCTAATCCGAGGGCGCAGGGACACGCTATCACCAATACCGCTATCGCCGCGTAAACAGCCAGAGACACCGTACTCATTCCGGGATTCACCCAAGGAACAAACCCGGACGCCCACACGATGATTTCCCGGAATAATCCGGGAAATACCAGCCAGGCCGCCGCGGTCAGCACAGATATACCTAAAATGATGGGAACAAAGACCGCGGTTATTTTATCCGCCAATGTCTGGATAGGTACCTTGGTAGTTTGCGCTTCTTCTACCAAGCGGATGACCTGGCTTAAGAAAGTCTCTTCCCCCAGCTTTTCCGCTTTAATCCGAAGAAGTCCGCTCTGGTTCACCGTACCTCCGATCACCTTATCACTTTCCCCTTTTTTTACCGGCATGGATTCACCGGTAGCTAAGGATTCATCGACATGACTTTCCCCTGACACAACAGTTCCGTCGGTAGGAATTTTCTCTCCGGGCCGGACTATCATGATATCGCCTTTGTTCAGCTTGTTCACCGGTATCAGTTCTTCCTTGCCGTCTCTCAGGACTGCGGCATCCCTGATCTTTAGGGAGGATAATTTTCTAATAGCTTCGGATGCTCTTCCCCGGGATTTGCTTTCGATATACCGGCCGGTCAGGTGGATCGCCATGATCATCCCGGCCACGGGCGCGAAGTTTCCGAGGGCCGGAACAAGGCCGAAAAGGTGGAGCACCGCTAATATACCGGTAGTGAGAGCCGCGAGCGTTCCCAGCGCAATGAGCACATCCATGTTCGGCCGGAGTGATTTGGCTGTTCTCCACGCGCTGCTGTAGGTCTCCTTTCCCGGAACAGCCAGAACAAAAGCCGAGAGGATCAGTGTCCCAATTATATAGACAGGCCGGTTCGGAAAAGCGTATCCGAAAGTCATTTCCGGTATCATCCAGAGAATGATGGGAACGGCGGCAGCCCACGCGGCAATCATCTTCTTTTTTGATGCCGCCGTCTTTTTTTCTTCACGGTGAAGCTGTTTTTCTATTCCGTCCCCTGTTCGGTCCGCCGGAAATGCCGTATATCCCGCTTTTTTTACCTGAGATTGAACATCGTTAAATGCTATTCTGCCCGGATCGTAGGTGATCCGGGCGCTTTCGGTCTGCAGATTGACCGAGGCTGAGGAGATTCCCTTAAGCTCCTTCAGTGATGCTTCAACGGCGGAGGCACATCCCGCGCAGTGCATCCCTTCGATCCTGACCGTCATATAATCTTCCGGGATCTTGTAACCCGCGTTTTCCACCGCTTTTCGGATGGAATCATCATCGGTTTTTTTATTTTTAAAACTCACCAACGCTGACCCGGTATTCAAATTTACAGTTACCGTCTCAACTCCGGGAATCTTCTTTATTGCGTTCTCCACTGACGCGACGCAGCCGGCGCAGTGCATCCCCTCAATGGGAATTTTTTTCTTTTCACTTGCCATATATATAGTCTCCTATCCTAACCATGTTTTCTGAATCTTTTTAAAACTGTCATAACCTCGGCGATTTTTTCGTCCCGCTCATCCGCGGCTCCTTCTTTCAGGGCATCGGCCACACAGGTCCGTAAGTGGTTGTCCATAACCTCATCTTCGACCCCTTTTAAGGCGGATACAATCGACGCAGTCTGGGTCAGTATATCGATGCAGTACCGGTCTTCCGTAACCATCTTCTGTATCCCTCTCACCTGGCCCTCTATTTTTTTTAATCTGCCGATGAGCAGTTCCTTTTTCTTTTCCTGCATGCTTCCTCCATGTATAATATATACCATACCCCCCTATGGTACCAAGGACTTTTTATGGCTGTTGCCAATTTTATTGGTGAAATTTCCAACGATATATTGATTGCTGCCGAATATGCAGATAGGATACCGGAACAGGAGGATACAGATGCGGAAAGCAGTATTAACAGGATGCGGCGGAATCTCCGGTGCCTGGTTCGGAGCATTAAAACAGTTTGATGACGTGGAGATTGTCGGGCTTGTTGATTTGAATCCGGAGGCTATCACGAATACCCGGGAAAAGCACGGTCTTACCCCGAAAGCTGAAGGTGATAATTTATCTAAGGTTATCGAAAAGAGCGGAGCGGATCTTGTATTTGACTGTACCGTACCGGAAGCGCACAAATCGGTCACACTGACCGCCCTCAGCGCGGGCTGCGACATTATGGGGGAGAAACCGATGGCTTCTACGTTAGAGGATGCGCGGGAGATGGTGGATGCCGCGGAGAAAAGCGGGAAAACCTACGCGGTAATGCAGAACCGGCGGTATCTCCCCGGAATTGCCGCCTTCAAGACGACTCTCGAATCGGGTGTTGTCGGAGAGATAACGGAAATCCATGCCGATTTCTATATCGGTGCCCATTTCGAGGGATTCAGGACCAAAATGGACCACCCGCTGCTCTTGGATATGGCAATTCATACCTTTGATCAAGCCAGATATATCTGCGGCAAAGATCCGGTCACGGTATTTGCTTCCGACTGGAACCCGGTTAATTCCTGGTATAAAAACGGCGCTTCAGCTGCTGCGTTCTTCGAAATGACAGGGGGAGCAGTTTTTACTTACCGGGGGAGCTGGTGTTCCGACGGGATGAATACGCCGTGGGAAGGTTCCTGGAGAGTTACGGGTGAAAAGGGCACGGTGCTTTGGGACGGCAGTAATGACATACGGGGCGAAATTCCTGTTAATGATGAGGGGCTGATACGGCAGCTTGATAAGATTGAAACCGCGGCGCCGGATTATAAGATGATATCGGGACATACCGGTGCAATCAGAGACTTTTTGGATTGCCTTAAAAAAGGGTGTGTGCCTCAGACGGTATGCACGGATAATGTAAAAAGTGTTGCTATGGTTCACGGCGCGATTAAAAGCACTGAACTAAAAAAGGTGGTTACACTGTAATCCCGTTTTTTTCGAACATCACTTTGAGTTCATCGATCCGTTCCTTGCCGCACGGATCCGTTTCTTCCAGGGGATTTTGCGTTCCCAGATTCCGGTATT
>CAYLLE010000142.1:0-8990 GCA_964384485.1 uncultured Spirochaetales bacterium
CTTTTCTTACAATCGGAGTTACATTACTGTATGAAAAGTATAATGTCAAGCGTACAGCGATTTCCGGTGATCACTTTGGCATTAAAATTTATAATTTGTTTAATTATTATCAATTACATAAATCGGTATCACCGGGAATTGCTTGAAACGGTAGATCATTTTTTACCGGGGGTGGTCCGGCGCCACTTTCTTGTTAATCATCTCTAAAACATGCGGCGGCACCATGGAAGAAATATCGCCTCCGAATCCTGCCAGCTCTTTGATAGTTGAAGAGCGGAGGACAAAATATTTCGGATCGGTTGTCATAAAGATGGTCTCGATATCGGGATTCAATCCCTTATTCATCATCGACAGTTCAAATTCATAAGCAAAATCAGCTACCGCCCGGACTCCGCGGATAATGATTTTTGCCCCGACCTTTTTCGCGAAATCCACCACCAGCCGGTCCCAAATATGAACCTCCATGTTGGGAAAATCACCTGCCATGGTTTTCATCATGTAATACCGTTCATCCTGATTGAAGGTATACTTTTTATTCGGATTGACGGCGATGACAATGTATATTTTTTCATATATTTCAGCCGCCCTGTGTATTAAATTGAGATGACCGTTTGTCGGCGGATCAAATGACCCGGGTATTATAGCTTTGAGCATAATAAAAGATTGTAAAGCAAACATGGGACCGGGTCAATTCGGCAATTATAAAACCGGGAATTTCCGGCGGTCACATCCGCGTAGGGGTAGCGAGAGGAACGGCTCCCCCGGGGGGTGGGTGAAAGCGTTGAAAAGGCGGCCACCTTTGGCTATTGTGTGTGTAAGCTGCAGCCTACATGCAGTCTACTCTATAATCGAATTAATCGAATTTACAGTACTTGACGAGCTGCGGTTCCATTCGTTAGAATTTTTCATAGATGAGGCCTAAAAAATTTCTCGCCGGTATTATTTTATTCCATGTTTTAGCAGTGTTCACAGTACAGGGCGGGGAACCTGAGTTTGAAAATGACAACCGGTCCGGATGGAAACCCGAGTCATCACTCGATGAAGACCCGGTTCAGCTTCAGGTATACAATTTTTACGCAAGATCAGCGGACAAGAACATGAAAATCCAAGCGGCGGAAGGAATGGAACGGCTCGCGCGTGAGGGCCGAATAACCGAAGAAGATCCCAATTCCCTTGCTCTGCTTGAGTATCTTGCAACCGAAGGAGTAGCTACCAGGGTCCGCGGTGCCGAGACTTCACGGTATTTCCCCGAAAGCCGGCGTGTTGCGTGCCGGGTACTAGGCGAAATCGGCGGAGAAACGGCAGAAACGATACTCCTCGAAGTGCTCCGTAAAGACACGGATGTGACCGTACTTGCGGAGGCTGTTTACAGTCTGGGCAGCATAACCGGTGTTCCCCGGGAAGAAACAGCCGCCGCGTTTACAAGACTTATGAACACGAATAATCTACTCTGGCATGATAACAATCTCGCGTTTGCGCTGCTCGGGGCAGTTGAAAAAATTGCGGTTAATAACGGAGGTTTCACGAATATCCCCCTCTTTCTCGCGCTTCTCGAAATTCCAAAGGGACCATTTACAAAGAATGTGCGTCGGAAAGCAGCTGAGACGGCAAAACTTTTAAAAGATTATGATAATGAACGGAGAAAATGAAAATTAAACCCGTTCATCCTCATCTTCGCATTTGTTTTCCTGTTTCCAGGAGGGTGAAGATTCTTTTTCTTCGTACTGGATCCGCTTTTTTATGGTAACCTGTGGTTTACCTCCGGAAGATTTTTGAACAATGCCGAAACTTCCCCCACCGAGGTAACAGAGGGATTCGTTCTGTTCCAGGTTTTCGTCCTGTGAAAGTTCCTTTATTACACAATTTAGATGGCTCGGTTCTTTCGTAGCGCGGTGCGCAATGGCGGTATAGAGATCATTCACAGGTTTTCCGCACACCGGACACTGGGTTGCCTCTTTTCCCTGGGGCATCTTCGGTTTTTCGATAACCGGCTCACGGGGATAAGACATCTTCGGAGGTGTTTTCGGCTTCTTGTCGCCGTCCTGTTTTTTTCCGGTATCATTTTTCCTGCGGTTTCTGGATGATTTTCCTGATCCCCGCCGCCTGTTCTTGTCTACCATGTGTTTTCCTCATCAGGATTTAAAATTTCTTCCGATAAAACCTGAGCGATCTTTTTGACGGCATCGTCCAGGTACTCTTTATCTTTAATTTTTTTCTTCAGTTCTTCAATCTTTTTCGGATCCGGCTTCTTGGATATTCTTACCATAAACCTTACTCCCCTTCAAACGCTGCCTCAAGATGTTTAAAAATTTTACCTTCCGCAGACAGAAATATCAGATCATACCGTATGTTACTATCGGTATATTCCGGATGTACGGACAGAAAATATTTTGAAACTGCGGTTATTTTGTTCTGCTTTCTAGCATTCATAACAAACTCAATGTTCTCGAAAGAATACGCTTCCCAGGTCTTTACCTCGGTAAAAACCAGAACGCCGTCTTTATAAGCAATTATATCAACTTCACCGAATTTTAGCCGGTAATTCCGTTCTAATATCCGGTAACCACTTTCCGCGAGATATTCAGCCGCGCTTTTTTCTCCCTGTTTGCCTTTTTTTACTCTGTTCACTTCTTCATCTTTTCCACAAGATCTTTAGGATTAACAGCTTTTGCGATAAACAGCTTCCGATTTTTCTGAAGATCCACGGTACCGCCGTCATCTTTATCAAAACGTTTACCAGCCGAATCAATAAGGATTTTTACCTTGGGGCGGAGGGGAGACGCGGAGTTATGCTCCTGCACCCGGCCTATGGATGCGTTGTTTAGAAGGACAATGCTTCCAATCGGATAAATACCCATGCTCTTTATAAACGCCTTCAACACTTCCGGATCAAACCGCCGGGAATTGTCACTCAGAATTGCCCTCATGGCTGTATACCCGATCATCGGGCTCCTGTATGGCCGTTCACTGATCATGGCTTCGAAAGCATCCGCTACCGCGACGATACGCGCAGCTAACGTGATGTTGCTTCCCGAAAGAGTTTTGGGATATCCTTCACCGTCCCACCGCTCATGGTGCTGAAGCCCTATCTGCCCGATTGCTTCCGGATATTTCAATTCCTTTGTGATTATTTTATAGGTGTGCACCGTATGGGTCTTCATTGTCTGCAGTTCCATACGGTCCAATTTACCCCGCTTAACCAGCAGTTTTTCCGGCATTCTGAGCATTCCCACATCATGAAGCAGAGCACCTGTGGCTAACTGGATCATTTTATGCTGAACCATACCCATGTTTTGAGCTATCATCAATGAAAAAACGGCGCAGTTAACCGAATTTTCGGCGTATCCTCCTTCACCGGTTACACCGTAAAGGATGTGTTTTATGGTTTCATTCTTTCGGTTCTCTAATAGGGAAATCAACACATCAACCAGATCATCAATCTTCTGAGTATCCACTTCGCCCTTTTCGCTGATGGAATTAAAAACCTGACGCATTGTTTCGAGTATCCTGCTGAAAGCCTCGGCCGTTTCCCGCTGCTCCGGGGTATCCGCCACACTCCGAAAAAGTGCGGAACCGTCATTCGGGTTTATCATTTCTCCTTCGGTGAAAACCGCTTTTACCTGCCATTTTTTAAGCCGGAGTATATCTTTTTCCCTAACCGGGATGTCTTCCGGGATAAATAGATTTTCACCGTCCACGTAAACGGGGGCTGTGAACGATATGCCCGGTTTTAGTTCTTCGATTTTTACCGCTTTCATCAAAATATCCTATTTTACCTGTTTTCCTTCAGTCTCATACACGAACGCGAGTATTCTTGCCAGTACACCGTAGAGGGCTTCCGGTATAAAATTACCTATTTCCAAATCAAAAAGTCTACTGCCTAATTCGGGATCTTCCACGATATGGATATCAGAATCCTTCGCGATCTCTTTAATCCGGGCGGCAAGCCGTCCCTCTCCTTTTGCCAAAATAAAAGGAGCTGGATAAACCGGGGTGTATTTTACTGCAACCGCCTTGTCTTTTTTCTTCTTCATAACGCTGTAATTCAAACGGTTGTGTTCAATCCGTTTTCATTAAATTCCGAAATACTTTCCGGAAATGAATCGGCTAAATCTTTCCGTTCTTCTATTATAATATCGTCATTCTCGAGATCAATCTTACCCGGAAAATCGGTTTCCGCCGACATAATTTTTGAAAAGCCGGCCTTTATCCGGGAAGTATCCGACTCACCCAGCCGTCCGGGAGGCGCAATCCTGATGATTTTTTTACCTCCGTCCGTCACGACGGAAAAGAACCATCTCCTGTCATTGGAGAAACCCGCGTCTATAGCCGTTTTACCGATTTCCCCGGTATCAGGATTGATCGTCATTGTGATTCGGCCTTCACATCGGCCCTTGGGGGTTTCCAAAGCAAACGGTATAAGAACCCAGTGCCGCTTCTGATTTTTTCCTGTTCTGCCTTTTAAGTGGTTAAATACCTGGATGGGATGGGAGCTGGAATCATCCGATCTGCAGGCTGCCTCTTTTACCGCGGCAAGAATTTCTTTAAGCAGAGTGCCCATTTCCGGGTCGGGCCGGTCTGCGCGGAGTCCGTCGTTCTGTTCCCTCCGGGATTCATCGTAATTCCGTTCTCCTAGTGTACTGAGAAGCGACAAGACATCCTCATTAACATCAATTTCTTTATCAATTAAAAGAGAAAAAAGCCGGGCCTTGTACGCCTCTTTTTTTTTATCACCGGAGATGAGTTCCCTGCCCCTTCTTATGAGTTCAGGTGATAATTTTATCCCGGTCCGGAAGAATGCCCGGGCAATAACCGACGAGAGACTGTCTTGCGGTATTCCTGCCCCTTTCAGCATTGCCGCAAGACCTGGTTCGGGGGGCAGTCTAAAGGTGATTATATGCTTTTCTCCCGCTGTCCGGCGGATGCTTCCCTGCAGTGTCTGTCCCGGTGCCAAGGATTTGTTCACCAGCGGACCCGGAATTCTGGTGCGGAGCATTCCTCCCGGGTACTTCAAGAGCAGAGTATTGTCTTTTAGAACGCTGACAACCTGGAGGGCAATTTTTCCGGTGGGAATTGCCGCAGAATGCCGGCTGCCGGCGGTTCCGGTAACCGGTACCGTAACCTTTTTGGCTCCCGCCGGATTCCCCCGGAAAATCATGGAATGCCTATTTTTCCGTTTTATTCGCGGCGGCCTTTTTCCGTTTAATTCTTTCCGGTACTTTAGCCGCTTTCCCTACCCGGTCACGGATATAGTAGAGTTTCGCCCTTCTAACACGGCCCTTCCGAGTAACTTCCACTTTTTCAATTCTGGGTGAATGAAGCGGAAATACCCGTTCTACACCTACACCGTAAGAAATTTTACGGACGGTGAAAGTTTTTTTGACTCCGCCGTTTTTGATTGCAATAACCAAACCTTCAAAGATCTGAACTCGCTCGGTTTTTCCTTCAACTATCTTAAAATGAACTTTGACGGTATCTCCAATTTCAAAATTTTCCGCTCCGTCTTTTACCTGTTCCATTTCTAATGCCTGTATAGCATCCATTTTATTCTCCTTGCCCTGTATTTTGTATTCCGAAGTCCCGGAGGACCTTTCCAATAATTTTCTCGTGATCAGTCGGGATATCCTTCCCGCGTTTCCCGGCCTGGTATTTCCGGAACAAATCAGGCCTGGCTTTGATAGTCTTTTCCACGCTCTTCCGGAAGCGCCAATCCTGAATCCTCTTGTGATGGCCTGATAAAAGGATATCGGGGACATGAAGCCCCTTATATTTCTCAGGCCGTGTGTAATGAGGATATTCCAAAAATCCTCCGGAAAAACTCTCTTCCTCCAAAGAGGAAGAACTAATTACTCCTTCCCGGAGCCTGTATACAGCGTCAATAATTGCCAATCCGGCAATTTCTCCGGAAGAAAGCACATAATCACCGATTGAAATTTCATCATCAACATAGAGATCGATAATACGCTGATCAATACCTTCGTATCTTCCGCAGATAATAACAATATGCTCTTCCGCAGATAACTCACGGGCCGTTTTTTGGTTGAACAGCCGGCCGGCCGGTGAAGGGTATATCACCCTCGTGCCGTCAGTTACCACCGAATCCAGGGCTTTCCCTAAGGGATACGGTTTTAAAACCATTCCCGCGCCGCCCCCGTAAGGAGCCTCATCACAGGTCCGGTGTTTGTCCACAGCAAAATCCCGGATATCGGTTACCGAATATTCGATTATCCGCTGTTCAACTGCTTTTGCCATTATAGACGAGTTAAAATACCCCTCTACAATAGCCGGAAACAGGGTTAATACCGAAAACTTCATTCTAAAAGCCAATCGGCCAGAAGTTCGACCGTCCTTTCTTCTAAATCGACCTTACCGATAAATTCACTCTGAAAGGGGATAAGCCGAGTTTTCCCGTCTTCATTCTCAACTTCTAGCATGAGCTTCGGCGCGCCTTCCCAGACATCCCGTATGGGAAAGGTTTTACCCTTCCCTGTTTTAAGCCGGCATCCGGAAAGATCGGCTACATAATACTCCCCTTCAGAGAGCGGTGAAGCCTGTTCCCGGTCTGTCCATACCTCCCAGCCGCCGTATTCAGCCGCGTCTTCGGGAGTATTGATCCCTTCCAGTTTTAATAGCAGAGCCGGGTCGTGTCCCCGTGCCGCTTCAACTGTAAAAGTCCTTTCCCGGTCCCCTTTTTTTAAGGTTATCCGGGAAAGCTGAAAAAAATGACCGGATTCGCCGGAAAAACTTTTTACCTTGATCTCACCTTTGAGACCGTGCTTTCCCCGCACGATTCCGACCGCAATCTGTTCCATCAATCCAGGATTTCGAGAACTACCCTTTTCCCGGATTTTGTTGAGGAAGCGCTTAATATCGTACGAATTGCTTTTGCAATCCTGCCGTGCTTACCGATTACTTTTCCAATATCTCCAGGGGCTACCCGCAATTCCAATATTGTAGACTTTTCCCCTTCAATCATGTTTACTTCGACTTCGTCCGGTTCATCAACCAATGATTTCGCCAGGTACGTTACCAGTTCCTTTTCCACGACTAACTCCTCATAGTTCACATATAGTTACTATTTCAGGTGAATGTTCATTTTATTGAGCAGTCTCCTTACCGTATCTGTAGGTCTGGCTCCTTTATCAAGCCATTCCCTTATTCTGTCTTCTTTTAAGTTGATTTGGTTTTCTTCTACCTCTATAGGATGGTAGAAACCCACTTCTTCCAGGGAACGTCCGTCCCGGGGTGCTCGGGAATCAATAACAACAATCCTGTAGTACGGTCTCTTCTTCGTTCCAAATCTCTTAAGCCGTATTTTTGCGCTCACGCGATCCTCCTTCCGCTACTTCATGCTCCCGAATTGGGACATCAATTGCGACTGATATTTTTTATTTTTTGATACCTTTTTCATCATATTTTTCATCTTCTCAAACTTTTTAATCAGCTGATTGACCTGAAAAACCGAGGTTCCGCTCCCCTTAGCGATTCTTTTACGCCGGGAAGGACCAATTATCCGGTGATTCTGCCGTTCCCCTCTGGTCATGGAGAGAATGATAGCTTCTTCCCGCTTTATTTCTTTTTCGTCTATGTCCGATTCGTCGATCTTCCCTTTCGCGCCGGGAATCATGTCAACGAGAGACTGAAGACTACCCATCTTACGGACCCTCTGAAACTGCTCAAGGTAATCTTCCAGGGTAAAGGTAGCGGATGCCATCTTTTTCTGAAGCTTGAGCGCTTCTTCTTCGTCAATGGTCTCCTGGGCTTTTTCCACCAGCGAAACCACATCTCCCATGCCTAATATACGGGATGCTATCCGTTCCGGATAGAAGGGATCAAGATCATCGAGTTTTTC
Source organism: uncultured Spirochaetales bacterium (assembly GCA_964384485.1). Lineage (GTDB taxonomy): Bacteria > Spirochaetota > Spirochaetia > CAYLLE01 > CAYLLE01 > CAYLLE01. The sequence continues at coordinate 7,853 of CAYLLE010000142.1, forward strand.
ACCGACACCGATAAATTTTACCGGTTTACCGGTAACAGTCTTTAGGGAAAGTGCCGCTCCTCCCCGGGTATCCGAATCAAATTTTGTAAGGATTACACCGGTAACTCCAACCCGATCATCGAATTCCTTGGCAATATCCACGGCGTTTTGTCCGGTCATTGCGTCGGCAACCAGAAGCGTTTCTACCGGGTCGGATAGTTTTTTAAGCCGTTCAACTTCCGACATGAGGGCGTCATCGATTTGAAGCCGACCGGCCGTATCGATGATAACCGTGTCAAAAAGCGATTTTTTCGCGTTTTTCAACGCGGATTTTACAAATGACACCGGATCGGAAGCATTTTTATCGGCAAAGACCTCTACCTCCGCCTGCTTCCCAAGTATCTCAAGCTGATCTACCGCAGCGGGACGCTGCAGGTCGGCAGCGACCAAGACAGGTTTTCTGCCGGATTCCTTTAAATTTCTGGCAAGCTTTGCGGCTGTAGTTGTTTTACCTGAACCCTGCAGACCGAGCAGGAGTATAACAGACTGGGTGTCCGGACCCTTTAATTCCAGATCCTGCCGTTCATCTCCGAGAAGCTGTACCATCCGGTCATGGATCACTTTTATGAACTGCTGACCCGGCGTAACAGATTTCAAAACCAGGTCGCCCGTCGCGTCTTCGATAGTCCGGTTTACAAACCGCCGGACCACCCGCAGATTGACATCGGCCTCCAGCAGCGCGAGTTTAATCTCCTCTACAGCGTCTTGAATATTTTTTTCAGAAATTTTCGCCTTCCCGGAGACTTGTCTTACAATATCAGAAAATTTCCGGGATATCCGATCGAGCATGTAACTACATTCCTCTTCTAATTCTTTCCCTGCTATATACTAAAAAGAAACATCCACGTTTCTTCAGTATCAAATATATACCCGGAAGTGTCGTGAATGTCAAGGATGGGACGGCAATTTCCGGTGATCACATTCGCATTCAAATTGATAAATTGTTTTATAACTAGCAATTACCTATTTCGGGATCACCAGAAATTGTCATTTTTACGCGAAAAAAATGTGCGGCAATTCCCGGTCAACCCGATCTAAATTTATATATTATATGAATTATGGTCTCTTCTCAATCACAGAAGGAGTTGACCGGGATTTG
>CAYLLE010000143.1:0-8929 GCA_964384485.1 uncultured Spirochaetales bacterium
GCTTGTAATAAAACAATTTATAAATTTTAATGCGAATGTGATCACCGGGAATTGTTGCGGGAGTTATCGAAGAAGCGGGAAGGGCTGTTTCCCGTTTTAATCCCGGCGACCGGGTTACCTTCGATTCCACAATCTACTGCGGCACCTGCTGGTTCTGCCGGCGGGGTGAAATAAACCTCTGCGATAACCGCCGGGTTCTCGGGGTTTCCTGTGATGAATACCGGCAGGACGGGGCTTTCGCCGAGTATGTCGCGGTCCCCAGCCGTATTTTTTACCGGCTTCCCGACTCCGTATCTTTCCCTCACGCGGCAATGATCGAGACTCTCGCCATAGCCAGGCACGCGGTGAACCGGGTACCCGCCTCCTTGGAAGATACCGCGGTTGTTGTGGGTACAGGTATGGTGGGACTCCTGGTGGTACAGCTGCTTAAGGCAGCGGGCTGCAGACAGGTGATCGCTGTGGATAATAACCCGGACCGAATTAAAACAGCCTTGGAGATAGGAGCTGACATCGGTATAAACCCCCTGGACCGGAATCCGGAAGAGGAGATAAAGAAGGTTACCTCGGGACGCGGCGCGGACGCGGCATACGAGGTGGTAGGCATAACGCCGACTGTCGAAACGGCCGTAAAATCTGTCCGGAAGGGGGGCAGGATCGCCCTGGTGGGAAATATTTCCGCAGCTGTTGAATTGCCCCTGCAGTCTGCTGTAACCCGGGAGATTACCCTGCACGGATCGTGCGCGTCCAGGGGTGAATACGAAGGGGTGATAGCGCTTTTGGAAACGGGGCTTTTAAACCTTGACGCGATGATCAGCGCGGCCGCGCCGTTATCCGAAGGCGCCGAGTGGTTCGGAAGGCTGTATAAAAAAGAGGAGACCCTTAAGAAGGTTATACTGAAGCCGTAATAGGTTAAAAAAAACCGGCCGGAAAATCCGGCCGGTAATATCATGTTTTTAAAGCAGGAATTAATATCTGTACTGTATACCTGCTGTAACCCCTAATTCCATTATTTTCCAGTTGTCTTCAATGTTTGCAATGGCATAGTTGAAGAAGCCGCCTAAGGGAAGGTAAAGATGCTTGCCTATCGGGATCTCTACTCCCGCGTTGGTAGTAAAGTAGATTGGTCCATCCTGCCGTTCAATAGTTTCGGTGTAAGTCTCGTTTACAGTGGATACCGTGTATCCTACCAGGTAGGAAAATTCTACCCCTGCTCCGACATATAGAATCGATACCGGGTAAATTTTACCAAGAGCGGCAAACCGTAAATAATTCAAACCGCCGGTTATAGTTTCTCCCGCAACTTCAGTTTTATACATGTGGGAAAGATACCCCGCTTTTCCTTCAAGGGCAAAGACGCCGAACTTGAAACCTGCTTTGCCGTAGAGTCCTACCGCGAATCTGTCGCTGTCAACCGTATCGAGATCAGCCGTTATATAGCCTAAAGGCACTTCTCCGCCGAAGTAGAACTGGGCAAATGCCGGTACGGCGAACAAAACCATGAGTCCCATAATTAATAGTAATTTCCTTTTGATCATGTGATCCTCCTAAAAATCCTGTAAAATCAAATATTTTCTCTATATTGAATAGAAAAAATCCTGATAATACAGATGCAAATAATGTGCCAACCTGGTAACTGCCTAGCCGAAATCGGGTTTTAATATTGGAGTGTCACGAAACGTGGACATAGAATCGAGATAATTTCCTGCAGATAAATGAATTAATCAAAGGCGGATGAAAAAAAGGTTGAAATCCTATAGTTGCTTATAAATGTAGAAATTAACTGCATTTTTGTCCATGATTCGAGGCATTAGTTATTGATTCCGGTTTGATAAAACAGATAAAATCTGCAGCATACCCATGAGGTTAATCGGAGGAGTCAAAAATGCAGCGCTTTAACGGATTGAATATGAATATGGGAAACCTATCCCTCCTCTCAGACGCTGAGAGCCGGTCGGTGAGTCCGGAAAATTTTACCGGTGAAAAAGGGGGCGGCGGCAGAGCAGAGGATGGAACCGGCAAAAACTGTGCCCGGGATCTTGGAAGAGGATGGAAGATATCCCCATCAGTGGTAATAGAGAGCGGCGAGACCTTTACGCTGGCCGACATCGCGGGGCCGGGAGCCGTTCAGCAGATCTGGATGACCCCTACCGGGAACTGGCGGTACAGTATCCTTCGGATTTATTGGGATGATCAGGAACAGCCTTCGGTTGAGTGTCCCGTGGGAGACTTTTTCGCGAGCGGGTGGGGAAAATTCGCGCCGCTTAGCTCCCTGGCCGTTTGTGTGAATCCGGGGAGCGCCTTTAACTGCTACTGGGAGATGCCATTCCGGAAGCGGTGCCGGGTTACCATGACCAACATTGCCGAGGAGCGCATGGTTCTCTATTATCAGATAAATTACGCACTGACAGAGGTTCCGGAGACCGCGGCCTATTTTCACGCCCAGTTCCGCAGGACCAATCCCCTGCCTTACAAGGAGGTGTACACCTTGGCTGACGGTATTGCCGGTCAGGGTCATTTCGTCGGAACCTACATGGCTTGGGGAGTAAACAACTCGGGCTGGTGGGGAGAAGGGGAAATTAAATTCTATATTGATGACGACGGAGAATATCCCACTATCTGCGGTACCGGCACGGAAGATTATTTCTGCGGTTCCTATAATTTTGAGAACAAAGAAACCAAACAGTACCAGGAATATTCCACCCTCTACGCGGGGCTGCACCAGGTATTAAGGCCCGACGGGGTGTATCAATCCCAGACACGGTTCGGGATGTACCGGTGGCACATTACCGATCCTGTGCGGTTCAAGAAAAACCTGAAGGTCACGATTCAGGCGCTGGGCTGGCGGAGCGGCGGAAGATATCTCCCCCTGCAGGATGATATTGCCTCAGTTGTTTACTGGTATCAGACGCTGCCTGCTGCTCCGTTTCCCGAGCTTCCCGGGAAAGACCGGCTTGAAGTGATTTAAGCCCAAACGCATCATTTGTTTCTTGACTCTGCTCCGCTGCCGGAGTATCTTCTATGCGAATCATTCGCATTCGGATGGTAAAAATGTTGACTGAAAACCGTCGGAAGATACTTGAAACAATCAGCGGGTCACCCGTTCCCATGCACGCCCGGGAAGTGTATATCGCCCTGAACGAAGATATAAATCTGGCTACTGTGTACAGAGCCGTAAATTTTCTGGAAAAACGGGGACTGATAGAAGGTTTCACATTCTCCTGCAGTGATGAGGGCACGGTAAGATATTTCTTCAGCGCGGGACATGGTCATACCCATTTTTTCCATTGTACCAGGTGTCATTCTTTTACTGGACTGAAAGAATGTTCTTTGGATAGTCTGATAAAACGGTTTGAGGAGAAGAACGGCCACCAGGTGGATACCCATGTGATGTACCTATCCGGTATCTGCCGGGATTGCCGGGAAAAACAGGCTAGGGAGGTAGAGATTTGAAAAAGTTATTAGGTATGTTTATTGTTTTCGCGATGATTATCGTCTCCTGCGGCAGCAACCGGAATTCTGAGACCGAGAATGCCGCGGAAGTATCAGTCTTTACCAGTATTCTTCCGCAGAAATATTTTGTTGAACAAATCGGAGGAGACCGGGTGGATGTAAGTGTCCTGGTTCCGCCGGGGAAAAGCCCGGCAACGTATGAACCGCAACCGGATCAGGTAGTTGAGTTAAGTGAGGCGGATGTGCTTTTTACAATTGGTGTTCCCTTCGAGAATGCCTTCCTCCCTAAAATTAAATCCTCGGTAAAAAATATTCTGATTGTGGATACCTCAGAAGGTATTGAGAAACGGCATCTGGAGGAACACAGTCATGAAGAAGAGGGTGAGAAGTACGCACATTCTGAGGAAGAGAAGGGTGCGGTTGATCCCCATGTCTGGATGTCGCCATTAGCGGCAATCCGCATAAGTGATAATATAATGCAAACCCTAATAGAAATCGACGAGGAAGGAGAGGAACAGTACCGGAAGGCTTTTGTTGACCTCGAAGAAAACCTTCAGGCGGTTCATCAGGAACTCGTAGAGATACTGGAACCGTACCGGGGTTCGGTATTCTTCGTGTTCCATCCGTCCTTTGGATATTTTGCCGATGAGTACGGGCTTGAACAGGTGGCGGTTGAGACGGGAGGGAAATCACCGGCGCCCTCGGATCTGGAAGAGATAATTGAACACGCCAGAAAAGAAGATGTAAAAATGATTTTCGTACAGCCTGAGTTCCCTCAGAAAAGCGCCGAACGGATCGCCGAGGCGATAGACGGTACGGTAGTAAACTTGAACCCCCTAAACCCGGACTATCTGGAGAATCTCCGCAAAATTGCCCGGGAACTGGAGAAGGGACTGCAGCAGCATGGAAGATAAGATAGTTTTTGATAATGTTACGTTCCGGTATGAAGCGGAACCGGTTCTTCAGGATGTTTCCTTCAGGGTGGAAAAGGGGGAAATAATTACGGTAATAGGACCGAACGGCGGCGGGAAGACTACTCTTCTCAAGCTGATCCTGGGGACCCTGAAACCGGAAAAAGGACGAGTCCTGATCGACGGTAACAAGCCGTCTCTGCTCCAGAAGCAGGTTGGATATGTTCCCCAATACATGGATACCGACCGGAAGTTCCCGGTTACCCTGTTTGATGTAGTTTTAACCGGCAGAATCCGCCCTTTTGGATTTTACTCCCGTAAGGATCGGGAAAAGTCGGAAAAAGCCCTGGAAGAAGTAGGACTCGTTGATAAGAGGGATGAGCTTTTCAGCAGTCTTTCGGGAGGACAAGTTCAGCGGGCTCTTATCGCGAGGGCTCTGGTAACCAACATGGAAATACTCCTTTTGGATGAGCCTACGGCGAATGTTGATCCTTCAGCGGGAATGCACATTCATGAAATTTTAAAAAGTCTGAGTGACAGACTAACGATCGTACTGGTGACCCACGACACAAGTTTTGTGAGTGATATAACGGACCGGGTACTCTGTATAAACCGGACTGTGGCAGAACATCCCATCGACGAAAATTTCAGCGAAATAGTGGCATCGGCGTACGGGAGCGGCGCAAAAATTGTACGGCATGATACTTCCATCACTGATCAGCATGAAGGTGATCACCGATGATCCGGTTCGTACAGGCCCTTCTTAATCCGGAAGTCACATTTATCCGGTACGCGTTTATCGCCGGAATCATCTCCAGCATTCCCTTCGGAATAATCGGCTCGTTTGTGGTGGTACGCCGAATGAGCTATATCGCCGGCGCGGTTAGCCATTCCGTACTCGGGGGCATCGGCTTGGCCCTGTACCTGTCCGGAGTAGCGGGAGTGACTTTTCTTACACCGATGATTGGAGCCTTTTTCTTCGCGGTCCTGTCTGGATTGATCATCAGCGCCGCCGTGATCCGGAGAAGAGAACGGCTCGACACGGTAATCGGCGCCATTTGGGCGGTTGGAATGTCGGTGGGTCTCCTGTTTATTTCCAAAACTCCCGGATATGGAGATCCCATGAGCTATATTTTCGGGAATATCCTCCTTATCGGCCGGAGCGATATCATCCTTATACTTATCCTGAATGTAATAATAATTTCACTCAGCATCATCTTTTTCAATCAATTTCTTGCAGTGAGTTTTGATGAAGAATTCGCCCAAGTACGGGGGCTAAAAATTTCTTTTTTTCAAATACTGCTGATACTCCTGGTTTCGCTCACCGTTTTACTGATGATAACCATTGTAGGGATAGTGATGGTGATTGCTCTGCTGACAATACCGCCTGCCATAGCCGGGCTGTTCTCCCGGAGTCTTAAGCGCATGATTTTAAAGTCGATCCTCTTATGTGCCGCTTTTACTTCGGCTGGGCTTATAGTAAGTTATATCTTGAGACTTCCCACCAGTTCCGTAACGGTGGCACTGGCCGGGGCTGTGTATTTGGGGGCTATCGGTATAAAGCGGCTCCGGATTGGAAATCGCGTACCCCGTAAAACCGCGGGAACAGAAAAAGCGGATACCGGTGTTGAATAACCATAGGAGAAACCGCACATGAAGAAACAACTATCTATACTTATTGTTCTGTTCAGTCTGATATTGATGCCGGAACTGCTCTTTGCCGGAGGAGTTACCGAGGGGATTACCGGAAAAGGGGAGCGGGTAAGCCGGGAATATGCGGTGGAATCCTTCGATTCCGTAAAGGCAACCCACGGATTTGCCCTTACCATCTCCTACGGCAGCACATCCCGTGTAGAGATCACGGCGAGTGAGAATATTCACGATTATATAGACGTCCATCTAACCGGATCAACCTTGGTCATCACCCTTGAATCCGGCAGGTCGTACCGCGCCGGAAAACTAGAGGCCGATATAGTAATGCCGCGGCTTCAGGAACTGAATCTAAGCGGAGGCGGTACGGCTGAGATCAATGAAGGATTTCCGGAAACCGGCACATTTGTGCTGCGGTGTACAGGCGGCAGCGGGGTGGAAGTGGACCGGATGACCTGCGGGATCCTTTTCGCGGACTTATCAGGCGGCGGCGGTCTCCTCGGTGAGTTTACCGTCACGGAGAAAGCCGAATTCGAGCTTTCCGGGGGAAGCAATATTAATATTCGGGGAAATGTACCGGAATTAACTCTCCGTCAGTCCGGCGGGGGTACCTCGGATCTCTCGGACTTCTTTGCGTTAGAGGCTGATATTGATATCAGCGGCGGTGGTACTTCCCGGGTAGCCGTGGAGAATAAAATCAGGATCGAAGCCTCGGGCGGAGCCCAGGTGCTCTATTTGGACTCGGGTTCGTTTCAGCCGGATGTCGAAAAGGACGTGAGCGGAGGAGCTTCAATACGGCCGTACTGAGCCGGAACCCCTTTCTTGATCAGTTTAGAATCAGTATATTTTGGATATGAAGTATACGAATCCATTGCAGTTAATATTACTTCCGGTCCTGATGCTTGCGGCGGGATGCGCGAGTTCCGGACCGAATAAAGTGTCCGGGTCAACCGTTCCCTTTGAAACCCTATTTCACGGAACCCAATCTGGGATCAGGGAAGCCGGGTTTTCTGTTATCACGTCACAGGAAGAGTATGCAGACCTGATTGAAAGAATGGACCGGGATCTCCCGGAAGTCGATTTTACCGCCCGGTCTGTCGCCGCTGTTTTTGCCGGCGAGAAATCCACCGGAGGATATTCAGTTACCATTACCGGGATCCGGAGAGAGCCGTCCGGTTTGGTTGCCGATTTTGTGCTGAAAGAACCTTCAGAGGGCAGCATGGTCGTTCAGGTAATAACTGCTCCCGGGCATGTTGTGTCTTTCCCCCGGGCTGATGAAAATCTGATATTCCGGGAAATTGAATCCGGCTCCGAGTAACTCAGGCTGACACAGCCGGAGCTTTCCGGTATTCTTATACCACTACCACATTAAGGAGCGTTCAATGATTCAAGCAGTACTCACCCCCGCGGCCGGGAAACGGCTAATTGCTAGGGGAATAGCTGCCCATCCGGCGGTGCAGGCACGGATGGAAACCGGTACACTGGCAATTTTAGCCGGGACCACGAACGGATATGCAGCTCAGGAGATCCTCAGCCGCCTTGGACAGGAAAAAGATTTCAGTCCCAAGGCATTCTTCCGGGGGATTACCCGGGCGCCGGGAAGCGGTAAGATGCAGAAAGAAGAGTTTCCCGGAGATGTCATCATTGTGGACGGAAAATGGCAAAGAGGTAAAACGATCTTTGATGTAGCTGATCAATTAGGCCGGGGCGATGTGGTTTTGAAAGGGGCAAACTGTGTGAATCTCTTCCAGGAGAAAGCCGGCGTTCTGATTGGTCACCCCGAGGGCGGTACCATAGGCGCGGTGATCCACGGCGTCATCGGAAAGCGGGTTAAGCTGATCGTACCGGTGGGTCTGGAAAAACGGATAACCGAAGACATTGACGCTGTGGCCGACCTGCTCAACGATCCTTATTCTTCAGGACCCAGGATGATGCCTATGCCCGGTGAGGTAATCACCGAACTTGAAGCGCTTAAAATACTTACCCATACAGAAGCTATTCTTACCGCTGCAGGGGGAGTTGACGGTGCTGAAGGGGCTGTTTGGATATCAGTCATCGGTGAGGAAGAAGAAGTAGAAAAAGCGAAGACGATTTTAGACGAGGTTGCCGGAGAACCGCCTTTTTCTATCTGATAGATCGGATAGACCGTATACTGGTTTACCAGGCAAGATCCGGCCCCTCATAGACAGCCATGCCGATCTGGGAAAAGGAGGTCGTGCCGTAACCGCCGTAATCTGAGCCGCGGCATTCGTCCGAGGCCCTGTCCCCGTGCTTTCCTGAAGTTCCCGTGCCCTCGTACCAGAGATACCGGGTACCGCCCTCCCTGTGAACCGTGGCGAACCAGACCGCGCCTTCATCCCATTCTCCCGGCGCGCCCCGGGTCAGGACGGGGTTTCCCGGATACCGTTCCCATGTTTCCAAGTTCCGGGACCGGGCAAGTCCGAATGCTTCGGGATAGTCCTTGTATCTGCGGCATCCGCCGTAAGTCATATAGAACCAGCCGGCTTCCTTCCAGATCCTGCATGTGGATACGCTGAAACAATCGAATGCACCGTCGGCTCCGGAGGGTCCGAACACCTTTTGTTCATTCCCCGCGTCAAAATGATACCCGTCGGAACCGGCGCATTTATACAGTTCAAAGTATCCGGCGGTATCTCTTTGATAGAATAGGTGGAGTTTCCCGTTATGAAACACTGTTTCCGGGGCAATGGCATTCCGGATGACCGGATTCAGATCCGCCTTTCGGAATGCTGTTCCGTCGGTTGATACGGCAAGCCCTATGGAAGCCTTTCCCTGATTAGGATGACCGGAGTAATATAGGAACCAGCAAATCCCGGTCAACTCCTTTTGTGATTAAGAAAAAGCCATAATTTCATATAATATATAAATTTAGATCGGGTTGACCGGGATTTGCCGCA
>CAYLLE010000144.1:0-5364 GCA_964384485.1 uncultured Spirochaetales bacterium
CGGGGGAATCGGTGAGCGCCGATGTGTCCGAGGCGAAAGAGGGTGATACGGTGACGCTGACGGCGGCCCTAAACAGCAGCCGGCAGGTAGAATTAAGCGCTTCTGAGGCAACCATCAGCCCGTCAACAATCAGCACCAACGGCGGCACGGCGGCCTTTACCATGCCCGCCGCGGCAGTGGAAGTTACGGCGACATTTCGTGACATACCAACCTACGCGGTAACGGTAAGCCCAAGCGGAGCGGAATCGGGGGAATCGGTGAGCGCCGATGTGTCCGAGGCGAAAGAGGGTGATACGGTGACGCTGACGGCGGCCCTAAACAGCAGCCGGCAGGTAGAATTAAGCGCTTCTGAGGCAACCATCAGCCCGTCAACAATCAGCACCAACGGCGGCACGGCGGCCTTTACCATGCCCGCCGCGGCAGTGGAAGTTACGGCGACGTTCTCCATCTCTGCCGGTTACGCAGTAATGCACTCCGCCAATACCGTCAGCTTTAACATGCACTACGTACCGGCCGGCGGCCCATTTACCATGGGCGAGCATGTAGAAAGCACCACCCAGTTCGTAACCCTTTCCAAGAACTTCTGGATGGGCCAGGCCGAAGTAACCCAGGGTTTGTGGGAGGATGTGTGGGGCACTAACTGGCCGGGTCCAGCGCCGAGTTCAGATTATGGTGTGGGTGCACATTATCCCGCCTATAATATAACATGGTATGAGGCCGTTGCTTTCTGCAACCTTTTAACGGTAGCCGATGACAGCATATCCGACGACCAGCAGGTCTATTATTCCGATATATTGCTTACCACAGTTTATACCAAGAGCGACGCGGCCAATGGAAACGCCGTCTATGTAGTCTGGGACAAGACCGGCTATCGTCTGCCTACGGAGGCGGAGTGGGAATACGCGGCACGGTACATTGACGGCACGAGCTGGAATAACGGTGACCATGTCTCCGGGGATACGGAGTACGCCTGTTTCGATCCAGGTTCCGGGCCGGAAAGCGGTTCCCCCCTGGCCAGTGATGATCGCATCAGCGAATATGCCTGGTGGAGCGACAACAACTCACCAAACGGAAGCAAGGAGGTGGGCCATAAAAAACCTAATGCCCTGGGACTGATTGATATGAGCGGAAATGTATATGAGTGGTGTTATGACTGGAAAGACGTCTACAGCGGCGGGTCAGAAACCGATCCTACCGGACCTGAAAGCGGCAGTAGTTTTGTGCGCCGGGGCGGCTTCTGGGACCATCCCGAGGACTACCTATGCAGTGCCAAACGGAGCAGCGCAACTCAGTTTTATCTGGGCAACAGCGGCGGCTTCCGTCTTTGCAGGACTGCGGATTGATTCATCAATCCGCGTATCCTTTTGTTTTTACCGTTTGGTAAAACCATTCTTTCGAATTGAATTTGTTTTACCCCAATATTATTCATACCCCCGCTAATTCGCCGCCGGTTCCGCCTGATTAACCCGGAGGATGCGGGAAGCGATTTGCAGACCGTCGATGTTGAAGGTGAGGGTGTGACGGCCGGGTTTCTGGAACGTAAGGTTTGTAATCGGGAAGATCATCTCCACTTCTTTCCCGGACTCCTGCACGTTCATTTCCCCGGCAATGGGAAGAAGCACGTGCTGGGATTCATCGCGGACCAGGTTTACCGAAAACTCGTGTTTCCCCTGCAGATTCGTTACCGCGGCGTAGATGAACCACTGGGGTACTTTCGCGGGAAACTGCTTGAAATTGAAATTGCTGAAAACGCCGATTATCCCTTTTTTTCCGTTATTTTCGGTAATCACCCTGTCCGCAAAAAGAAGGGCGTAACAAATTGCTTCCATAAAATCCTCCGTTCCCTTTCGATGTTACTCTACCATAGAAGCGCCCTTTATGGTAAGGAAATTAAAAAGCTGATGTAAAAGCAGGGGGTACAGCCAGAATGTCCGATAGGGGTCCGTCGAAACCCGCCTCTTTGATCAGCGCCAGGTTGTACGCGAAATCGCCGATTTCGGAAAGGTGATGGGCGTCGCCGGCGAACGTGAACTTAACTCCCAGGCGGAGACATTCCCGGATAAACTCCACAGGCGGCGTGTTTGTGTGAAAGTTGATTTCCGCGGCAGTACCGCGGACCTGCAGTAACCGGGCTGTTTTTTCAAACAGACCGGCAGGCACGGACCGGCCGCCCCTTCTGAAAACCCGGAAGGGGTGAGCCAGTACATCAATCCCGGCGGAAACCAGTTTTTCCACGAGAAATAAAAAATATTCCTCCGCGGTTATGTCCGGGGAAGAGGGATCAGTAATTCCGGGAAGCCGGTGTACTGCTCCTATTATGAATGAAAACTTGGCGGTGTCTTCACGCCGGAGCAAAAGATTTCCCCGCATGTCGCAATCGGCCTCGATTCCGAAATGGATATTCGGCTGCTCATACCTTTTTTTGATCTGCATATAGTCTCCGATCCGGTTTTCTTCCGGCCGGAGGACATCCAGCCCCTTCTCGAACCAGGCGGAGCTTCCGGAACGGTGTCTGCTGAAATAGAGGTGCCGGGAGTGCTCGGCAAACACGAGTCCCCGGAGACCGAACTCCTTCGATAAATCGACGGCTTTTTCCGCGGTCATGTTTTCGCTGCAGTAGGCAAGTTCCGTATGAACATGGGTATCGATCAAACCAAGTTCAGGAGGCATGGCAAGCTGATGTCTTTGGGTGATGATCCCTCCGGAATCGATTTTTAGGGTGATAAATTGAAAGGGCGTTTCACAGATCGCGGGAGCGTTAACAAAGGTGACACCGCCTTCCTGCACATTCTCGGCTCCTCTATGATAATGGCCGCTTACCGACAGAGTCGTTCCGGACTGTTTCATGGCCGTGATGATCTCATCAGCATTTTTATAATTATATGGAGATTCGGTTTTTCCCGGCGGGAACAGACACACATGCTGCAGCGCGACAACCGGCCCGTCAAATCTATGCCGCGCGGCGGCGAAACGGTTTATGTCTTTTTGCTCGCGCCGGGCATTGTATCCTGGTTCTTCCGGATCGACGAACGGGAGAAAGCGTACGCCGCTGATTTCTTCGATATCATTAGGACGTTTAAATACACGGTAGAATGCGGAGGAACCGCTGTCGTGATTCCCCGGTACCGCAATGTAGGGAGATTCGAGTTCATCCAGGATCTTCCGAAGAAGGAGAAGCCGGTTTTCCGCGTCCGGAGCATCACCGTTATCCAGGATGTCTCCGGGAAGCAGGGTAACATCCGGCCGTATCAGCCGGTTCAGCCGGGAGACGGCGCGCTTTAAAAGGATGTCTGCTATGTCGGAACGTCTTGCGGGTATGGGAGAACCGGCTCCGTAGTGAGTGTCGGTGATTACAGCTATAGTGATCGGTTTCATCTTTATAAATACCCCGCGGCTTTATAGGCGAACAAACCGATCCATTCTTTAAAAAGCACCGTCCAGAATTCAAGGGATGATGCTGCCGGCACGATGATATCGGTCCATCCGGGCCGGCTTCCCGTTCGGTAATCCGTAGGGAACGGCTCAGCTTCGATTCCTTCACGGCTGAAACACCCTTCGGCCCGCCGCATGTGGAATGCCGACGTCACCAGAAGAAACCGGCCGTCCGGGAACTGCTCTTCCAGAATAGGTGCGGTAAACGCGGCGTTTTCCCGGGTATTCCGGGCCTGGTCTTCAACGATTATGCCATCTCCGGGGACGCCGGCAGCTTCCAGCCAGTCCCGGATCCGGTGTGCTTCGTTTTTCCGATCCCGGGCGAAATACCCGCCTCCGCCGGTTACGATTATTTTATCAACATATCCCTGCTGATACAGAATCAAAGTCTGAGCGGCCCGGTCACCGGCATCGTTAAAAAAGGTAATTCCGGTTTCTTCCCTCCCGGTCTGGACAAATCCGCTGAGAAGGATAGCCGCGTCATATTCCTCCCCTTCAAGTGAATGAACCGGCACCGGCCGCGCTTCGTATACCCGCATTACGTAATACGCGATGAACCGGTTGGAAAAAAACAGGAGCACCCCCAAGCCGGTCCATAGAACGATCCGTCCCCACTTCCTGCGCCTGAAGATAATTCCCAGGATAAGCAGGATTATGATGATGGTAAGCGGCATGATCAGGAATGTCACGGTTTTGGACAGCAGGTAGAACATAAGTGATATTACAATACCAGAATACGCCCCCCTTGATAAAGGCAAAGTGCAGATTATGTGTAGACGTTGTTTAGACAATGTCCATGTTTAATCCGTAAAGCGTGAATATTATTCGGCCCAAAAGAGCGAATCGACTGCGTCACTACCGCCGCCGCTTCGGACGGCTCGCTGCGCGTCGCGATCGCCTACGACTCTAACCCCGACAACGACCCAGGAACCTTGTACCTGACCAACCTTAACGGTGACTGGGAACACGCGGATCCTACCAGAAAGCTGGGTGATGACGACTGGGATACCGCAACCTGGAAAAAGCGGCCAACCTGGTGTTCGGCGACGACGGTAACCCGCATATCTTTTATCTCAGGGAGGAGCGAATCTTCCACGCGTATCCCGCCGGCGGAGCACTAACCAATTCATCCGTGGTCTTCGCTTAATCCCAGGCTTCGAACCGAAGGCCGGGGATATCGGTAAAATCCTTGGCGTTGAGAGTTGCCAAAATAAGCTGATGGTGGATGGCGGTAGCGGCAATACAGAGATCGATGACCGGTTTGCACCGGCCCTGCCGCGTTAGTCTTGCCTGCAAATCGGCATAGATTTCCGCCTCGGCGGGAGTGAATGGAAGGATGACGATACGGTCCCGTAAAATGTCATCATAGAGCTGCCGTAGTTTGACGCTTCCGGCCAAGGCCAAGCCCTGAAAAATTTCCATCTCACAGAACACGGAAACACAGCACTCTACATCACCGGCCCGTTTCCACCGACGGACTACCGAAGCACGAGGCTGCTTTTTCAGCGGCTGACTGTAAACCGATGTATCCAATAAAAATGTCATCCCGAAAACCGCCTTTTGCCGGGGGATCTTCGATGGGCGGCCGCCTTAATAATCGGCATGTGCTTCTTCGTCTTCCGAAGAGAATGGAGTATACAGCGGGTCTACCCTTCGCGCCGGGATTTCCAGGTCTTGCTCCCCGGCCTCGTAGGGAGCCGCCTTGTCCCGCAAGTCCCAGACCGCGGAACGTGACTCACCGTATGAGGCAAGCGGCTCGATGCGCACGAAAGGTTTTCCCCGTTTGGTAACCAGCACGCTTTCACCGGTTGCCGCGACAGTGTCGCAAATTTGGGATAATTTCGTCTTGATTTCAAAGATACCAATCATTTTCATATAATTAATATACTAGACAACTAGTCTGTTTACAAGGGATTATTTTGAAGAAGCCAA
>CAYLLE010000144.1:5464-8831 GCA_964384485.1 uncultured Spirochaetales bacterium
CTTTTATCATACCGAAAAAACTTACCCGGAGACCCGAATAGTCCCTCCGAAGGAGATTTGATAGCTACCGTTCTTCATCACGCGCATGTTGACAAATGGGTGACTTTAGGTATACATTTTGTACATGAAATTTATAACTGTAAGGGATCTTAGAACATCACCGGCTCAGATTTGGAAAGATTTACCGGTAGAGCAAGAAATGGTAATTACGAATAATGGTAAGCCCATAGCTTTGTTAACACCGGTAAGTGATACCAATCTAGAAGAGACTTTATCTACAATCCGAAGGTCAAGAGCGATTAATGCTGTTAAATCATTGCAGCAAATATCCGTTAAGAATAAAAATTATGAACTTTCTAATGAGGAAATTGAGGCTGAGATAAAAGCAGCCAGGAAAAGTTAATATTTAGATGAAGGTTGTTGCGGATACGAATGTCATAGTGTCAGGTTTGTTGAATCCTGAAGGTAAACCGGCGCAAATACTCAATCTAATATTAAACAAAAAAATAATATTGCCATACGATAATAGAATTTTAGGTGAATATTCCGCTGTGTTATATCGAGAAAAATTTCATTTTCCACATTTCTTAATTGAGCCGCTTATCGATTTTATTAATATGGATGGACAATATATTACGGCTGAACCAATAAATATCGAACTGCCAGATGAATCAGACGCAAAATTCTTGGAAGTTGCGTTAACCGGAGAAGCAAGCTATCTTGTTACAGGCAATACAGCACATTTTCCGGAAATGAAATTGGTTAAAACACCGGATGAAATACTGGAAATTCTTTTCAAATGATAATAGTGCATCAAGTGATACCGTTGGATAGAACTCGGTAAATACTGCTCTCACCAGATTGAGAGATGATTAATTTCGGAGTATAATATGATAACACCCTTAGACGATTACACCCGCTGGATTCCCCGGCTGAACGAATCCGCCCCGGTTTTTCTTAACGGCGAAGAGCTTGCCCGGTTCAATTCTTTGTCCGAACAAGAACGGCAATCCCGGCTCCGGGAACTCCTGGAACGGCCGATAGACCGGTTTACCGCGGTAAAGACCCTGTACTTCCGGGCCCGCTGGGCGGAGGTGCTCCGGACCTTGGGCGCCGGCGAAAACTGTACCCTTTTAGAGATAGCTTCCGGCAGCGAGGATATGATTCCTCAGGCCATGGACCGGATCATTCCCGGGAGCCGCTATATTTCCGCCAACGAGAACAAAATCCTGACCCAGGGGCTCCGCAATAAAACCCGCGGTCTTTCTCTGGATATCCGGATAATCGAAGAAGACGCCGCCCGAATCACTCATCACCTTCCCCAAAATTCGGTGGACATTACCGCGTTTCAGCACGGGGTAAACGATGTTCTCCAGGCCATCCTCTGCGGCAAGGCCGGTATCGATACGATTACCTCCGACTGGATGAAGACCCTGCCGGAGATGATCGCCCTGTTAAACAGGGAAATTGCTTCGGGAACGTTCGAGGAGCGGGTAAAACCGGATTTTACCGGGCTCCTCCGGGAAGCCCTTAAGGTGATGAAGCCCGGCGGCACCGTGGTGATGAATCATTATCAGTTTCAGCTTGATTTAGACTGGGGTTACCCGGAAGATCTGTATGATAACATGATTCCCATGGTCCGCTCGTGGATGGATGAACTGCCGGAGGCCCGGGAGATCCGCTATGAGCCGTTTGATCCCCGGTGGTGGCTGTTTTTGCGGAAGAAATAAGATAATTGTACTGCCAAAGATGTTAGTGTGTTAAGTTCATTTATCCCTAGTTTGCTTAGTCCAGTCGCATAGCTTGAGTCCGGGTACTCGCTGTTATGTGAAGAAGCCTTCTCCTCTTATCATTTTAAAACTATTTCTAATTCTTTATTGAATATTTTGGCTATTTTCTCCAGAGTTTTAACAGTAGGATTGCATCTTCTTGGATTTTCCAGTCTTTGATATGATTGATAAGAGATACCAAGTTCTTTAGCTAATTCTATTTGACTCCTTTTATCTCTTATTTTTCTTAGTCGAAGTGCTACTTCAATATGTGGTTTGATATAGATCCTGTGATAGTTTTTGCCTTTATATTCTTCTGGATCCTTTATTTCAAAACCCCTTTCAAAATCAGATTCGATGCTTCCATTCAATGCTTCTTCAGCATTTTTAATTGCTTCTTCCATGGTTCTTCCATAAGTGTTTATATGTTCAAACTGAGGAAAAGAAACAATAAAATCATCGCTTTCTTTATCAATCAACGCATAGTAATACATATTAGCTCCTATCGATTCCGGCTTGTTTGAGAATTCTCTTTGCTAATCCGATTGGAATCTCTTTCTTCCCGTGAACTGGAATAGGGATAGATCTTCTCCCTTCCTTGATCATTATATGGTGGCTGCCGGAAATTCTATCTAAAACCCAGCCATGATCTTTTAATAATTTTATTAATTTTTTTCCTGTCACCTTGTACTACCATACAACTTTTATGTTGTATAGTCAATCAAAGTGCAATTTGAGCGGAGGCCTGGGAGATCCGTTATGAGCCGTTTGATCCCCGGTGGTGGCTGTTTTTGCGGAAGAAATAAGATAATTGTACTGCCAAAGATGTTAGTGTGTTAAGTTCATTTATCCCTAGTTTGCTTAGTCCAGTCGCATAGCTTGAGTCCGGGTACTCGCTGGAACTCTTTTATATTATGCGTAACAAGAGTTCCCTGATTTGATCTGACGGTTGCGGCAATTATAAGGTCGTTTGGGCCAATGGGAGTACCTGCTTGTTCAATGCATGTGCGTATATCGGCGTAATGTTCAGCTTCTGTATCGCCGAATCCGACAATATTTATCGGCTGCAGGAATTGCTGTAGTACATCAAGGTTCTTGGTTTTCTGTTCGCTTTTCAGTGCATCATATAATAATTCTGCTTTAACCAACGAAGGGATTGCAATTTGGTGCGCGCTGTGTGCTAGAAGGTTCTGTCGTAATCGTGGGAATGTTCCTTTGATATAATATATGCAGGTGTTTGTGTCCAAAAAGAACATCAAAAATCTTCTCTCTGACTATCCGGGGTATCAATTGAATATCTTTCGAATGTGTTATCTTTAATTGCACCGAATAACTCTTCGTAGTGCTCAGGCCACTGATCATCAAGAGAAGCACGGAGTTTAGTTGATACATATCTTGAGAGCGACAGCCCTTCAGTTTTTGCGGCAATTTCGATGCGTTTGAGTGTTTTTTCATCTATATAAAGTGATACCTGAGGCATATTCCCCCCCCCCTGTTATGTTATATAATATACTTGTATGCTCCTGAAGTCAATAATGCATTCCCGTTAAACCTCCCGGCCGAAACTACCGATTAAAAAAATAAATCGCTTTCCCACT
>CAYLLE010000145.1:0-8817 GCA_964384485.1 uncultured Spirochaetales bacterium
ATATAATATATAAATTTAGATCGGGTTGATCGGAAATTGCTGTAGGAGGAAGAATATTAATTTCATTGTATAAATGTCGATGAAAAAAGGAATTTTTTTTTTCACGCGGGAGACTTTTTCTTTCCGGGTTATAGTTACTTTTATTCTCCTCTCCTTTTTTTTAGCGGGCGGATTCGGCGCGGTTATTTATTTTCTCACCTGGAACGGTATCAAACAGGTTTCTTTTGAGAATTTGAACAATACGAACAGGTTAAAAAAATCGGTAATAGATGAGTGGATTTTATCCAAGGAAAAAGAAACCGCTCTCATGGCCGCCTTTATACCGGGAGTTTCCAATTCCAGGAAAAATTTCTTCAGAGCTGTGGTTCTTCAGAACAGTGAACTCGAAGGACTCTATTTTTACAATACCGTTTCCGGAGAAACATCCGGATATCCCGAGGCTAAATACGACTTAGGGACGGACAGTTCCGCTCATATCCACTTGTCCAACATACACGGTACATCGGTTCTCTCAGTTACAACACCTGTCAATGATGAATCGGGGAAGACCGGGGGTATATTTAAAGCGGACTTTAATTTTTCACGCATACCTTCGTTCCAGGGAAACGGCGTGAGTTTTTTATATCTGAACGGTCCGGGGACAGTGATTCCCAACGGTATACGTGAAAAAAGCGATCTGGATTACATTTCTCAATTAATCGGGAACCCGGAAAGCGGATTTATTATCCATAAAAATGAGAATGGTGAGAAAATTGTAAGCTCTTCCGTACTGCTGTCCGGATACGATGCTTACCTGATTACCGAATCGCTTCATCGCGATATTTTTTCAGTCAGCAGGGAAGTACTTTTCTGGGTGATGATCGGCATCGTTTTCTCGATGTCTGTCTTTTTCCTTACCGGAATTGTAATAGCATCTTCCGTGATATTGCCTATCACGGAGATGTCGAATTATGCCGACAGCATTTCCGCCGGGGACTTTGATAGACGGCTTCCGTTACGCGGTCCTGCTGAACTTAAAGTTATGTCACAAGCATTCAACAAGATTTTAGACCGTAATCAAGTGTTGTATAAACGGATATCCCGGAGCGAACGGCATTTCCGCAGCCTTATCGAAACCGGAACCGACGCGGTAGCTGTAATCAGATGGAGCGGTATTATAGAATATGTAAGCCCTCCCATAGAGAATATCCTCGGCATTCCCGCGGATGAAATGAAAGGGAAAAGCCTGTTTAATTTTACCCAGCCGGACACAAAACTGCAGATTCAGGAAGATATTTTGTCGCTCGAAACAAAGCAGCATCTGGAAAACAAGATAATCTCACTTCGTTCAAGGGACGGGGAATGGAGGCTGCTTGAAGTAACCGGAAGTTTGTTCAGGCTTGAAGACGGAGAAAACCGCATTGCGGTGACTCTAAAAGATATTTCAAAAAGAGTTAAAGCCGAGTCGGAAAAGCAGCGGGTAAACCGGCTGTCCGCGCTTGCTGAGATGGCAGGAAGTATTTCCGACGAGTTCAATAATATTCTTACCGGTGTTATTGGTAATTTATCGCTTATAAAAATGTCATTAAATAAGGATGACGGCAATTATCAGCAGATCGAAGGCGCCATTCATGGTATTAACCGGGCAAAAAAATTGACCCACGAGCTATTAACTTTTTCTAATGGAAAGGTCATCAGGAAAGAATATGTATCATTGGAAAACATTCTGGAGATGAGCGTCGAATCGTGCAGCGAGACGGAAGGCTTCTCCTTTTTTAGGCATTATGATGATGATTTATGGCCGGTGCACGTTGACGCGGAGGAGATGGTAAAAATATTCCACAATATTCTGATAAAATGCATGAGGCGGATGGATTCAGGGGGTACTATTAGCATCGAAGCAGTAAATGTATTCTTAAAAAAGGATGATGTGCCGGTTCTGGATCCGGGTCCTCATGTCCGTGTAAAAATAACCGATCAGGGAGAACCTATACCCGAAGAAAATCTGAATGTAATATTTGATCCGTTCAAGAGTGAAGCTGCCGAGGAGGGGATGGGATTATCCCTCTCCTACGTCGGCATAAAAAAGCATAACGGACACATAACCGTTGAGTCTGATAATAAACGGGGAACACGATATACGGTTTACCTTCCCGCTCAAATTTTTAAAGAAGGTAAACCAGCGTAAGCTTTTTTCAAGCAATTACATAAATCGCCGTCACCGGAAATTACTGGTTTACAAAGCCCGAGCGACTAAATCTCCTACTTCGCTGGTAGTGTGTCCCATTTTGCCGGCACCCAGATCTTTGATCTTATTTGCGGTCACATCCATTATTGCCTTTTCTATTTTTTCTGCTGTTTCCATTTCTCCGAGGGTATCCATCATCATTGAAGCGGCGGCAATCGCGGCTAATGGATTGATTACATTCTGTCCCGTGTATTTCGGAGCCGATCCGCCGATCGGTTCAAACATGCTTACCCCTTCCGGATTGATATTTCCCCCGGCGGCGATACCCATTCCTCCCTGGGTAATGGCTCCCAGGTCAGTGATAATGTCGCCGAACATATTTCCGGTGACGATAACGTCAAACCATTCCGGATTTTTAACCATCCACATACAGGTAGCGTCAACATGATAATAATCACGCCTGATATCCGGAAACTGTTTTTCCCCTATCTCGTTAAAAGCGCGTTCCCATAAATCGTACACGTAGGTGAGTACATTCGTTTTCCCGCATAGAGCCAGAGTATTTCTCTTGTTCCGCCGTTTCGTGTATTCATACGCGTATTTAAGGCACCGTTCTACCTGGTACCGGGAGTAGACCATACTCTGAACTGCTACTTCCTGGGGCGTATCTTTCATGGAAAAACCGCCGGTGCCGGTATAGATCCCTCCTGAATTTTCTCTAACCACCACGTAATCGATTTCTTCCGGCCCCTTATTTTTCAGGGGAGTATAAACGCCGGGATACAGCTTTACCGGTCTTAGATTGATGTATTGATCCAATTCAAACCTGAGCTTAAGGAGAATTCCTTTTTCAAGAATGCCGGGCTTTACCCCGGGGTGACCGATCGCACCGAGATAAATAGCGTCGAATTTTTTAAGATCATCTACCGCGGTTTCCGGAAGCACCTCTCCAGTTTTCAGGTAACGGTCTCCGCCGAAATCGAATTCGGTAAAATCAAGAGAAAAATCCCGTGAATCCGCCGCGGCTTTCAGGACTTTTATCCCTTCCCGGACAACTTCCGGACCAGTTCCGTCTCCCGGCAGCACAGCTATCTTGTATGTTTTCATAATTACTCCTTCCGTGTACCTTTTATATGCGATTTGGAAATCAAGGTCAATTACCCGCGGATAAAGGGAGCAATTGCTGCATTGCTGCAGTATATGGTTGACACAATTTTGTTCCCTGTACACCATAGGGGCAAGGAGAAATTATAAAATGGATACGAAATCACTTGAACACATTGCTCTATCTATAAGGACACTTTCAGCCGACGGAGTCGAACAGGCAAACTCGGGTCATCCCGGACTGCCTTTAGGCTGCGCTGAACTAGGCGCTCTTTTGTACGGAGAGCTGATGAACTATTTTCCCGGAGCTCCGGATTGGATCAACCGGGACCGGTTTGTGCTTTCTGCGGGTCACGGCTCAATGTTCCTCTATTCCCTGCTGTATCTGTCCGGGTATGATCTGACAATTGAAGATCTAAGGAACTTCCGCCAGCTCGGATATAAAACCCCGGGACATCCCGAGTACGGTCACACCCAGGGTGTAGAGACCACTACGGGTCCGTTAGGTCAGGGTTTTTCTAATGCCGTGGGAATGGCATTGGCTGAATCCCATCTATCGGCTGTTTTTAATACCGATAAGCACCGCGTAATAGATCACTATGTATACGCCCTAGCAAGCGACGGCTGTATCATGGAAGGTATCAGCGGCGAAGCAGCTTCCCTGGCCGGACATCTCGGTCTTGGCAAACTGATTGTTTTTTACGATTCCAATCAGATTACCATCGAAGGATCTACCGATCTCGCGTTCAGTGAAGATGTCATGAAACGGTTTGATGCCTACGGCTGGCATACACAGAAAGGAAGCGGTTATGACTTCGAGGGTATTTCAAAGATGGTTCAGGAAGCGAAGGACGTTCCGGATAAACCGTCTCTCATTCTGCTCGAAACGGTAATCGGCAAAGGTGCCCCGAGCATGGAAGGTTCCGCCAAAGTACACGGAGCAGCTCTTGGAGCTGACGAGATAAAAGCCCTAAGAAGAAACCTCGGCATTGATGAGGCTGAAGAGTTTTATGTTCATCCCGGCGCGGTAGATTTTTTCATGAAAAAACGGGATGAATTAAAGAATATATATACCCGCTGGACAAATCAGTTTTCTCAGTGGTCCTCTGAAAATCCGGAACTAAAAAAGAAATGGGATTATTATTTTTCCGAAAACCCGGATTATCATACAATCAAGCTTCCTGAATTTAATGTGGGTGACTCCATGGCCACAAGGAAGGCCAGCGGAGCCGTCCTGAATGCGATAGCCGGTTCTATCCCCAATCTGATCGGAGGATCCGCCGATTTGGCCCCTTCCAACAACACAAACATGAAGGGGATGGGAGATTTTTCTAAAGATGAACGTACCGGCAGGAACCTTCATTTCGGTGTAAGGGAGCACGCCATGGGCGCTGTGATAAACGGGATGTGTCTGTACGGAGGACTGCGCCCGTTTTGTGCGACTTTTCTCGTTTTTTCTGATTATATGCGTACTCCGATCCGCCTCGCTGCATTGATGAATCTCCCAGTGGTGTATGTCTTTACCCATGATTCGATTTTTGTAGGCGAAGACGGCCCCACCCATCAGCCGATAGAGCACGTCGCCTCTCTCCGGGCAATACCCAACCTCCGTGTGTTGAGACCGGGAGACGCTCAGGAAACTGCGTTGGCATGGCAGATGGCTTTGGAAAGAGAGGACGGACCTACCGTTTTGGCCTTGACCCGGCAGAACCTGCCTGTATATGTAAAGCAGGATGCTGATTGGGAGAAGAACGCCCGTAAAGGGGCTTACATCGTTAGCGAAGCCGGTGAGCCGGACAGGACGATTATCGCTACCGGTTCTGAAGTTAGCCTGGCAGTAAAGACGGCCCAGCGGATGAAAGATGAGAAGGGAATGAAAATCAGAGTTGTTTCCATGGTATCAAAAGAGTTATTTCAGGCTCAGGATAAGGCGTTCCGGGACCGGATAGTGCCTCCAGGTGTCAAAACTGTTGTAGCCGAAGCAGGGGTTTCTCTAGGCTGGGAAGGTTTCGCCGGTGTACCGGAACGGCTTTTTACGCTGGACCGGTTCGGCGCTTCCGGACCGGGAAAGGAAGTCGCTGAGTACCTGGGACTGACGGAAGATATATTAATAAAAAAGTTGGCGGAATAGAACGGTAATATTAGAAGGAGGCAGCCGTGGGTAAATCAGGATTACTTCTGGGAATAGATCTGGGGAGTTCATCCATTAAGGTATCTGTTTTGGATCCCGAAACCGGGAAGAAAAATGCCCAGGGGGTATCGCCGAAGCAGGAACTCGACATTCAGGCACCTAATCCGGGCTGGGCTGAACAGGATCCGGAAACATGGATAACCCATATTAAAAACGCACTGAATGAGGTGAAAACCCAGCTCGGGGACGGGCTTAATTCTGTCGCCGCTATCGGTATCTCGTATCAGATGCACGGTCTTGTTTTAATTGATGATGCCGGTAATGTTATCCGTCCTTCTATTATTTGGTGTGACGGAAGGGCGGTTCCCTACGGGAACCGCGCTTTTTCCGATCTCGGTGAAGATTTTTGTCTGCCCGCGCTTTTAAACTCACCGGGCAACTTTACCGCGGCAAAACTTGCGTGGGTTAAGGAAAATGAACCCGATAATTTTAAAAAAATCAATAAAATCATGCTTCCCGGCGATTACGCCGCATTCCGTTTAACCGGGGAACCGGTTATTACACCCTCCGGATTATCCGAGGGCATTTTGTGGAATTTTAAGGAAAACAGGATAGCTCAGGCCTTGATGGATTACTTCGGATTCCAGGAGAATCTTCTGCCCCAGATACGGCCGGTGTTTTCTGAACAGGGTAGGGTCACACAGGCTGCCTCTGACGAATTTGGTCTGCCTGCGGGTATACCAGTTGCTTATCGGGCGGGGGATCAGCCGAATAACGCTTTTTCGCTGAATGTTATGAATCCTGGAGAACTCGCCGCGACAGCCGGTACTTCCGGTGTGGTGTACGGTATTATAGATACGCCTTCGTATGATCAAAAATCAAGGGTGAATACTTTTGTTCATGTAAACCATACTCAGGAGAATCCGCGGTACGGTGTACTGCTCTGTCTGAACGGAACAGGTATTCTTAACCGGTGGATCAAGATGAACTGCGGCGGAGATTCCATAGATTACAAGGACATCAACAACACCGCCGCTGAAGCACCCGTAGGTTCAGACGGATTAGTGATTCTTCCCTACGGGAACGGCGCGGAGCGGACGCTGGAAAACAATGATCCGGGAGCTTCGGTACACGGCCTGAATTTTAATGTGCACAGCAGAAAGCATCTGTACCGGGCATCTCAGGAAGGGATAGTCTTCGCTTTGGCCTACGGAATCGAAATCATGCAGAATATGGGATTGTCTGTAGATACCGTTAAAGCAGGATACGCGAATATGTTCCTGAGTCCCTTGTTTTCCGAAGCCTTTTCTTCCGTTTCCGGAGCAACCATCCATCTGTACTCCACGGACGGTTCCGAAGGGGCGGCCAGGGGAGCCGGAATAGGGGCAAAAATCTTCTCCGGCAGAGAGGAAGCTTTTAAAGGTTTGGAAGAGCGTGATGTGATAGAACCTTCTGAATCAAAAGTCGATCGGTACCGGGAAGCGTATGGAAGATGGAAATCGGTTCTGAACAGACAGCTTAACAGCTAATAATTTATAGTGAATTGTCCCCTGACTTCCCTGTTAAAATATTTGATGTAGAAGGCATCGGCATAATTGTCATAAAAGTAGCCGCCCCAGTAAGCCTCGTAATTCCTGTCGCTTCGCCACGGCTGGGGATGGTTAAATAAATACATTGATCTATAAGACGGAAAACCCGCGATGGTTATATAGGTCGTACGATCTTCCGGAAAATTTATCGTAAACCTGAGGGCTCCGGAACCAGGGGATCCAACTTCAATCTGGGCGGTGGTCCAGATAAATGCGCCCCGGCCGGCGTGTTCAAACAGAGAAATTGTATGCGGATAATACGGATTTTCCGACAGGAGGAGATAAATATCTTCCGGTGTGAGCATTCCGGCAGTATCGGTTACCCTTCCGCTGCTGATATTAACTTTTTCCGGAAGAATTCCGGATTCATCGGTGAAAGAAAGTGAATCGGAAATAAGATTGCGGCCGAGGTTAATGAGGGTTTGATCATTCGCTGATTTCCCATAGTTCATAAGAACATACCCGGCTTTTATGGAATGGTATAGATCGATTTCATTTTCCTTGTATTGAAGAAAGATTTTCTCGTCAATTTCCTTTATTTGGTCAAGTATTTTCTGAGAAATCAGCTCAGGAAATCTGCTCAGCACCTGTTTCGCGCTGTTTTCCCGGATATTAAAATCCAGATAGTTTTTGACCATACCCAAGGCTGTTACCGTATCAGCTCTGGCTAATTCTATAGATGAAGTAAAGTTGATTAATTTCTGATACAAGCTGTGTGAGCCGTTATGCAGAACGAAGGCAAAGAGATCATCAATCTGAAAAAGTTCGGGGTTATTTGTTTCGATCAGTTCCGAGATTCTGCTGAGTTCCTGATCAGCCTCCGCGTTAAACGCACGGTATTTCCTCTCCACATTTCCGAGAAAAGGTGCTGACAGCATGGTTATGGAATTAGGATGTTTATCCGCAGTCGTTCTCATCTCATTAAAAGCCCGGCTGTATTCATTCCGCTCAAGAGATTCAGCTAGATACGCGGTAAGTATGCTCTCTTTGAATTCACGTTCATCACCGATCAGCCAGGTTCCGGTCCTGCTGTCGTACCGGTTGGTCTTCCATCCCGCGTAAGCACTGCTTAAAAATGTATTGATGGTTTCCTGATATGTTTCAAAATCAATAATAATATCGGACCGGGAATACCAGTCGGTAGTTTCTGCTGTATCTCTCTCGACGGTGTCTTTGGCGATATACCGTATTGGATGAGAGGCCAATGATTCGAGGGGGATGGAAATGTATTCTTCCGCATTATGAAGTTCGGTGTCGGGAGGCAGATACAGGTCATAAGCGGATGAATCGACCGTGACGGTTACCGTGCTTCCGGTGTCTTTATAATCGGCGTTTTTTCTAAATTCAAACGGAAGTCTGACGGACTCCATTTCCTTGATTCCAGGAGGAAGTATCGGGACAATCTCCATATCATCCGTGGAATTGATAATAAACTGGAAAATGATGTTGCCCTCGAAGATGAGTTCAAATCCGTTATCGAGACTCGTATAATCAACAAGAGCTGCAACATAAACCGCACCATCATCATTAATAAACTGGAGCGGTGAATTACTGCCGAAATTAAAACTTATTCCCTGCCGTTCGACTTTTAATTCCGCTATGCGCTTTACTTCCTGTTGTTCCGGAACCGTCTCGAAGCTGCCGCTTACGGAAATCCCTCTATAAGCTTCGCTGAAGAATTCTCCTCCGGAAAATTGGAGAAAGAGAAGAAGAAAAATTACTCCTATATATAGAACTGGAATGATGAAATAGACTTTATTAATACGCGTGTTCATTTTGATGCATTTTAACAATCTCCGGCTGATTATGCAATATTAGTTTTTGCT
>CAYLLE010000146.1:0-8647 GCA_964384485.1 uncultured Spirochaetales bacterium
CCTGATAAAAGCGAAGAAACAGTTTTATGCCGTCTACGTTCCGGTCTAACACAAGTAACACAAGCTTGCCGATTCTTTAAAAATTGGTAATCTTATACATTGATATGTCAACAGTAATCAATTTGAATGCGTCCGACAGTATGGAACTCGACCGGGATATCAGCCGTTTTCCGGAACTATCGGATATTCAGACAATAGATAGTCCATTTCATCCGCCTATGGTGACCGACAGGGAAGGTTCAGGATATCATCACCGGGGCCATCTCCATAATCCAAGACGGGGACCTGTCCCAAAGAAAATCGAGATACGGGAAGAAACTTCCCGGTATGTAGATTTTTACGTGTAAAACCGGGCCTATTCCAGGGAAAATTGGAGAATCACCCGCCATTCCGGGTCATCTCCCGGTACCGGCTCTCTTACTTCGAGGGTTCCGTCGATCTGGGCGCTTAACATCTCCATCAGCTTGATTCCCAAAGTATCTCGATCATGCCGCGGATTAGCATCTCCGGCATTATTAGCTATAACCAGGCAGATACTCCCTTTCTCTTCCGTGCCGGCAATCCTCAGTGTGCCCCGTCCGGTAAGCGAAAAGACGTGTTTAAAGGCGTTATTTACGGCTTCATAGGCAATCAGACCAAAGATGACTCCGCGGTCCATGTCCAGTTCAATTTCCGGTATACGCATTTCCAGAGTGATATCAAGGAGGGGCAGTTCGAATATCTCCGCAACCATATAAATAATATCCCGGGTAAACGGGACCACCTGTATGGACCGGAGATCATCCCGCTCGTATATCAGGTTGTGGACCATGGAAATGACCCTGATCCTGGCTACTTCCTCTAACAAAAGCATCTTATTGTCCGGATCCTTAATTATTTCCGACCGGAGATCCAGCAGGCTGATGATCACCTGGAGATTGTTTTTTACCCGGTGATAAACCTCCTTCAGCAGAACGCTTTTTTCTTCCAGGGCAGCCTTAATCTGTTTCTGACGGCTCACCATTTCCGTCATATCATTCCCCAGAAGAATATAACCGATTTTGGTTCCCTTCCTGCCGCGGAGGACAGAAGACCGGAATTGGACAACCCGCTCTGTGTCACACTCCTTCTTCCGGATAGGAAAAGTGATATCATCCTCCGAGGAGAGATCGATATTCCGGGAGAGACAATCATGAATAGAACGACCTTCCAGCTCATTTTCCGCGGAACCAAGTACTTCCCGGGTCTTTCTGTTCACGCTTACAACTGTTCCGTCGGTTTGGCATAGGAAAAATAGATCATCCATTTCCGAGATCAGGTTTTCCGCGGCGGTTTCCGGATTTAGATTAAACAGATTATACCGCCGGATGGCAGCGAACGTAAAAACCGCGATAAAAAGATACTGAACACCGGTCAATTCCGGAACCGCTCCTCCGGAGAAAATACTTAATCCCTGGATAATCGCGGGAAAAGCGTAAGATAGCGCAAGAAGCAGGGAGAGGAATTTTTTCTCTGATCTTCCGTCTTCCGATCTAAAAAAGTACCAGTAGAGTATAAGCGCCACATTGACCGCGGCGAATGCGGTAGCGGCATGAGTAGTAAGGGCGCCCCGGAAAAAACTCATCCGGTACGGGGTAAGCAGTACAAATCCGTATCTTCCCTCAAGGGGAGGTACAGTTACCGTATAATAAAGGAATGAACCGATCATCAGCACGGCTAAGGAATATAAAAATACCTGATAGTACCGGTTTTTAATGAATTTATATCCAAAAAATTCCGCGATAAAATGATGAAAAAGGATAACCGCGAACGGCCATACCGACGTCGAAATCTGCCAGATACGGGCCCGGTCCGGGGATTCCGCTATCCGGAGCAGAAATTCAATAAAGGAGACATACGCGGCGACAATGCAGAACAGCATGAATTTCCTGGCTCCGTTCACTTTCATGCCGGAAAAATGAATCCGGAACGCGATGGTCAGGAGCAGCAGAAACGCGGAGAACGGAACAAGGGACAAAACCAGACTAATCTCCATAAAGAACAGTATAATACAACTGTTTCTTCTTTTCCCGGATCCGGAGATTCTATTCTAAAAAGGGGAAACCGGGTAAAATGCTCTTATGAAGATCGATTTCCACACCCACGCGTTCCCGGACAAACTAGCCGCGAAGGCGATCCCTGCTTTAGAAAAGGAAGGTGATATAAAAGCGGAGCTTGACGGTACCGTATCCTCCCTCATCACTTCTATGGACAATGCCGGAATTGATGTCTCGGTGGTCGCGTCCATAGCCACGAAACCGTCCCAGACTGACGCAATCACGGAATGGTCACTTCGGATCCGGTCGGAACGGGTTATCCCGTTTCCGTCGGTCTACCCGGGCAGTCCGGGCTGTACCGAAAAGCTGGGTGAAATAGCCCGGATGGGATTTAAGGGAATCAAGCTTCATCCGTATTATCAGAATTTTGTCGTCGATGACAAGAGTTTTTTCCCGCTGTATGAGGCAGCCGCGGAAGCCGGACTGATCATCCTGTTTCACACCGGATTCGATATTGCCTTCCCGAAAGAGCGGATTGCCGGCCCGGCGCGGTTTTCCCGGATCCATTCAAGATTTCCCGATCTAAAAATGGTGCTTTCCCATTTTGGAGGCTGGGAGGATTGGGAAGAGGCGGAAAAACATTTGTATGGGAAGCCCGTATACCTGGATACTTCCTATTCCCTGGGCAGAATTCCGGAAAGGATTCTGAAGAAACTACTTCAGAATCATCCGGAGGGTTATATTCTGTTCGGAAGCGATTCACCTTGGGGAAATCAGACGGAAGAGATCCAAAACATTTCCGCTCTTCCGCTTGACAGTAAACAGCAAGAAAGCATTTTAGGAGGTGCCGCGGCATCACTGCTCAGGATGCCGGGCTGACGGATTATCCCGGGATACGCATTACCAGCCGGGCTATTTCATCGGAGTTGGTGTAGCTGTGATCATCACCCTTTTTTATAACTGTTTTTATATCAATGCCCTGGAGTATTTTGTTTATTTCGTCTTCGCCGCCGTACGGATCATTCCGGTTCTGAACAACAACAGCCGACCGCTGCAGATCCCGCAGAACCGTCCGGAGCATCACGAGCTGTGAAGAATCACTTCCCTTCAGGGGCACGCCGAGAAGGACAAAGCGGATCAGCCGCATACGGTAGTCCGGTTTTTCGCTTAGCAGAACAGCCGCGGCGAATATGCCGGATGATTTTGCCACGATACAATAGGATTCATCACCGAAACTTGCGACGATCTCTTCTAACCGGTGTGATTCCGCTTTAGGATCAAAATCTCCGTCATTCTCCCAATGACTCCACCGGAGGAATTCCACACGGTGACCCGCGGCCTGAAGAGACTGGTAGATAGACAACATCTCTTTTTCTGATTCTTTTTTCTTTCCTGGTAAACAAATTATATTCATAAAATAAAGATACCCTTTACTTACGCGGGTGTAAAGGCGGCGCGCTTTTCATATACAAATGGATGAAAACAAGATAAAATCGGCTTTTATGCTGAAGGATTTAAGGAGTGAAAATTGAAAAAGAAAGTACACCTAATATGCAACGCCCATATCGATCCCGTCTGGCTGTGGCATTGGGAAGACGGCGTCACCGAAACCCTTTCCACATTCAGAATAGCCGCGGATTTCTGTGATCAATACAGCGATTTTGTCTTTAATCATAACGAAGCCCTGCTTTATGAGTGGACGAAAAAATTCTCTCCCGGGCTTTTTAGCCGAATACAAAAATTAACCGAACGGGGACAATGGCACATCGCGGGAGGCGCGTTCCTCCAGCCCGATGTGAACGGGCCATCCGGAGAAAGTCATATAAGACAGTACCTGACAGGGCTGAATTTCTTCAAAAAGCATTTCAACGCCCGGCCCAGAACGGCGTATAACTTTGATCCCTTCGGACATGCTGAAGGGATGCCGCAAATTCTGTCGGGATGCGGTATGCATTCGTACATCTTCTGCCGGCCCGCCCTTAACGACTTCTCCCTTCCGTTAGGCGGATTCAGGTGGCGTGATTCAACAGGGAGCGAAATAACAGCCCGGCGGAGTGATGATCATTACCTTACTTCGGGAAGCAACATCACGGAAAAACTGGATCAATGGCTCGAGCATTATAAGGACGAAGAAGAAATTATGATACTCTGGGGTATCGGGAATCACGGCGGCGGACCGTCACAAAGGGAATACGAGGCAATCACCGCCTATACCCGGGAGCATCCGGAATATGAGCTCATCCACTCCACAACCGAACAATTTATGGAAAGGCTGGTGAACAGAAAAGAAGAGCTCCCTTCGGTGACAGGTGAAATTCAGGAATGTTCTCCCGGCTGCTACACTTCCATGGCCAGGCTGAAACGTGCCCACCGCCAGGCTGAGGGACTCTATTACGGTACCGAGAACATTGCGGCGTACGCGTGGTGGACAGGACTAAGGGATTACCCGGCGGCTGATCTTGAAACCTGTCTAAAAGATATTCTTTTCGCGGAATTTCATGATATCCTCCCGGGCTCTGCCATTGAACGGGTAGAAAATGAATCGATCCGTTGTCTATCAAGGAGTATGGAAGAGTTATCCAGGACCCGGTTTCAGACTGTCCTTTCCATTCTTTCGGGAGATCTCCCGGCGGAAAACGGAACCGTGCCGATTTATTTAATCAACCCGAATCCGTTTTCCGTAAATGTCCAGACAGAAGCGGAGTACAACATTTCTCACCGGGGCGAGAAACTTTTTAAAGCGGACATATCCCTGACTCATAACGGCGAACCTGTTCAGTTTCAGCGTACCGATCCGGAAAACAACCTCAACTCCGACTGGCGGCCGCGGGTTGTGCTTAACGCGGATTTAGGCCCCGGCGAAATCAGACGTATCGACGCCGCGGTACAGGAGCGTGAACAGCCGGAACCGCCGCCCGCCGCCGTTCCTCTGCTCAATACCAAAGAATACCACGGTGCCGGTGTTCTCTGCAGAATCAACGGCGCTACCGGACTGATCGACGCGTTAACCGACGGAAAAAGCGGATCCCTTCTCCTTCCTGGAGCGTTTGTACCGAAAGTATATCCCGATACCGATCACAGCTGGGTCAGCGGTGATCCGGAAAAACTTACCGAAAAGGATCTGAGCCTAAGCGGCAGCAGCCTGATATGGGATTCCCCCTCCAGGGGAACCCCATTCCGGTTAGCCGGAAAAGACGAACTGAAAGACATAGCTCCCTGTCCAGGATGGAATGACGCGTCGGCGCATCCGGTCCGGATTTTGGAAGACGGACCTCTCCGGGCGGTTATAGAAACGGTTTTTGTTCTGGACTGCTCCGTGATGATTCGAAGGTATATCATTCCCAAAACTCACCCGTATATAGAGATCCGGGAACGGATTTACTGGAATCACCGCGATTCCATCCTGCGGATTTCACTGCCTTTAACCGGTACGAAAAAAAGCTGTCTTTCCGAATCGCTCTATTCGGCCGCGGAGCGGAATCCGTCCGAAAACATGAAAGAATATCCAAACCAGCGCTGGATCGCGCTCAAGGGTAAACAGGGACCCAGTTTAACGGTCTGTTCCGCCGATATTCCGAGTCATAGCTTTACCCAGAGTCATCTGGAACTGAATCTCTTGAGGTCTCCGGCCTATTCCTCCTTTTTTCTGAGGGAAGATCATCCCTGGCACAATTCCCGTTTCCATCCAAGACAGGACCAGGGGCATCATACCATCGTTTACCGGCTGTATCCGGCCGCCGCGTTTTCCCGGGAAGCGGCAGTCAGGAACGGCACCCTGATGAATCAGCCGGTGGACTACCAGGTCTTCTATCCCGATCCGGCCGATCATACCGGAAAACAATCGGCCGCCGCTCAGGCAAAAGAGTGGATCCGGTGCGACAATGCCGGTGTCCTGATACGGACGGTTAAGAAGGCGGAAAATGACAATGCCCTGGTGGTACGAATTCAGGAATCCGGCGGAGAAAAACAAGACTGCCGGCTCTATGTATCTCCCTTTACCGAGGGAATCCCGCTCGCCTTCGCTCCGTGGGAATTAAAAACAGTGGCGGTAAAAAAATACCGTTCCGGTGATTCCAAGCCCGTATGGAAAGAAACCAACTTAGTGGAAGGAATTTGATATGCGAACGGTCAACTTTAAAAAAAGTTATCTGAAAAATCCCGCCGGTTCATGTCTGGCTTCATATGGAGACACCGTAGTTCTATGCACAGCTACTGTAGAAAAGAGAGTTCCCCCCTTTCTGGAGGGAAGCGGTCAGGGCTGGGTTTCCGCCGAGTACGCCATGCTGCCCGGGAGTACCCCGGGGGGAAGGAAGCGCCGGGAAACCCTTAAACCGGACGGCAGAAGCGTGGAAATAAAACGGCTCATAAGCCGTAGTCTCAGAGCCGCGGTGGATATGAACAAGCTGGGGGAACTTTCGGTAATTATCGACTGCGACGTACTCCAGGCTGACGGCGGCACCCGCACCGCGGCGATATCGGGCGGCTGGATCGCCCTTTGGGAAGCCCTCCACAGCCTGGGACTTACCGGGCAGCCCGGATGCGTCCAGGGACAGGTCGGGGCTGTTTCGGCCGGGATCGTCGACGGGAAAGTAATCTGCGATTTAGATTATCAGCTGGATTCCCGGGCGGAAGTTGATATGAACGTGGTAAAGCTTGATTCCGCTTATGTGGAAGTGCAGGGGACGGGCGAACGGAGCACCTTCGACCGGGCCCGGCTTGACGAAATACTGAACGCGGCCGACCAGGGTCTGGAGATCATCTTCCGTGAACAGCGGAAAACGATCTCATCAGCCATAGATCGGGATCTCAAGAAATAATCCGGTAGTACGCTTCGTTCCAAAGCAGTTCCTGCCGGAATCGGCGGAGATCGGTATCATTGTCGATCAGGAGAAACTCGGTTCCGTTCATATCCGCGAAATCCTGGAGACATTCCACGGTTACAGACTGGCTGAAGCCGGTATGGTGGGCGCCCCCCGCGTAGATCCACGCCGCGGCGGCTGTTTTAAGATCCGGTTCGGGTGTCCACATAACCCTGGCGACAGGCAATTTGGGCATATCCTGCTCGGGTTTAACCACGGTCACGGTATTCACTATCATTCTGAACCGGTCTCCCATATCCACGATGGAAGCATTCAGTCCGGGACCTGTTTCCGAGCCGAATACAAGACGGACGGGATCTTCCTTACCTCCGATACTCAACGGCCGGATTATAAGCGACGGTTTCCCCTCGGCTATGGATTCACAGACTTCAAGCATATGGGCGCCTAACACCTTATCTCCCTTATCCGAGAAATGATAAGTATAATCTTCCATAAACGAGGTTCCCCCGGGGAGACCGTCTCCCATCACTTTCATCGTCCGTACCAATGCGGCTGTTTTCCAATCCCCTTCGGCACCGAAGCCGTAGCCTTCATTCATCAGCCGCTGTACCGCCAATCCGGGAAGCTGTTTTAACCCGGAGAGGTTTTCAAAGGTGGTGGTAAAGGCGGAAAATCCCCCGTCCCGTAAAAAAGTCCGCATTCCGGCTTCTACCCGGAGGGCGTCTGCCAGAGAATCACGCTTCTCTCCGTCTTTCTGCAGTTCCGGTGCCACAGCGTACCGCTCACCGCACTCTTCGAGAAGACGGGACACTTCACTATCCTGAACCTGATCGATATACCGGCCTAAATCCTCCAGGGAATATCCGTTCACGGAATATCCGAACCGGATTTCGGCCTCCACTTTATCTCCTTCGGTGACCGCCACTTCCCGCATGTTGTCACCGAACCGGGCAATTTTCATACCCCGGGAATCAGCCGTGCCCCCGGCCGCTCTGATCCAGGTGTGGAGAGAGTGAACGACCGCGGAATCGGACCAATGCCCCACGACCACTTTACGGTTCATCCGCATCCGGGCACCGATAAAACCGAACTCCCGCCCTCCATGGGCTGTCTGATTTAAATTCATAAAATCCATATCGATATCAGACCAGGGAATCTCCCGGTTATACTGGGTATGAAGCTGGAGAAGCGGTTTCTGCAGGGACTTTAATCCCCGGATCCACATCTTGGCCGGACTGAAGGTGTGCATCCAGGCAACTATGCCTACACAGGCAGAATCGGTATTAGCCGACTCACAAAGTTTAAGAATCTCCCCCGGTGTGGTGACTACCGATTTAAAACGGACCGGTACCGGCAGTCCTTCTGACGCGCCGATTTCGGAAGCTACTTTCTTTGCGTCTTCCGCCACTCGTTTAAGGGTTTCATCGCCGTATAAATGCTGACTCCCGGTGACAAACCATACTTCGTATTCGGAACGGTAATTCATAAATGCCTCCTGGATATAACCTACAATACCCGGAAAAATTGGGTCAGTCAAACTGCAGATACGTAAATACATAAATCCGAGCCCGACGGCACCAGCCGCTCCCAGATGACGGAACTCGGCTCCTGGGACTCGTGGCCCACTTGGGGAGAAGACGGACTGTACTTTCTTTCGGGAAGAGGCGCTGATGCCCAAGGCCGCGGTGTTCAGAGAATCTGGAAAATTGAAAAT
This sequence comes from uncultured Spirochaetales bacterium, assembly GCA_964384485.1. Lineage (GTDB taxonomy): Bacteria > Spirochaetota > Spirochaetia > CAYLLE01 > CAYLLE01 > CAYLLE01. The sequence goes on from CAYLLE010000146.1 coordinate 8,550, forward strand.
CCCTCGTTTTAGCTGCCGCAGATTAGAAACAGCTTTAATTGAGAACAGCAATTCCCGGTGATCACATTCGCATTAAAATTTATAAATTGTTTTATTAC
>CAYLLE010000147.1:0-4832 GCA_964384485.1 uncultured Spirochaetales bacterium
ATTATATGAAATTATGGCCTTTTCTTAATCACAAAAGGAGTTGACCGGGATTTGTTGGGTCAATACAATCCGTGATTATTATAACCGCAAAATGATTCGGATTGTCCGGGAATGGGAGAGAGGGGAAGACGGAACGGTCTCCGCCGTAGTACAATTGGAGACCGGAAAGGAGCTGATGCTGAAGGTATGGAGAAACTAAAAACCGTAATTATAGGCTTGGGAAGAATTGGCTGGAATTTCCACCTGAGAGAATGTACTGGGAACCGGGGATTTGAACTTGCCGGTGTCGTGGATCCCCTGGAGGATCGGCGGCGGGAGGCCGAGGAAACATACAATGTTGCTTCGTTTCCCGATACCCGGGAACTGTACCGGTCCATTAAACCGGACCTGGTGGTCATAGCTTCCCCCACTCCCTTCCACCTGGAACAGATTCTGGAAGCATTTGAACACGGTGCCGATGTATTCTGCGATAAACCTCTCACCCTGACTTATCAGGATGCGTGCCGGGCCGCCGAAGCCGCCCGGAACCGGAACCGGAAACTCATGGTGTACCAGCCCCACCGGGCCCGTCCGGAAGTCGCGGCTTTGCGGGATATCCTGTCCAAGGGGTTGATCGGCGATCTGGTAATGATTAAACGGGGGGTCAGCAGTTATGTCCGCAGGAATGACTGGCAGGCGTTTCTCAAGTACGGCGGAGGGATGCTCAACAATTACGGCGCCCATTATATTGATCAGCTCCTTTATCTGGCGGAAAGCAGCGCGCGGAAAGTTTCCTGTTCCCTCAGAAACATCTTGAGTCTGGGAGACGCGGAAGATGTGGTAAAAGCGGTCATTGAGACCGAGTCGGGGGTTATTCTCGATATCGATATAAACATGGCTTCCGCCGCCCGGATCGAGCCCTGGCTTATACTCGGAAAATACGGAAGCGTCGTCTACGACTCCGGTGAAAAATGCTGGAGGGTATCCTCCACCGAGGCCGGAAAACTAAAACCGGCCGCCCTCTCCGAGTCCCTGGCCGCCCGGGAACGGGCCTACCCGAATGACGATGTGGAATGGGACATCCGGAATGTCCCGTTTTCAGATTACTCCGGAATTGATTTCTACGAAGAGTGCCGCGGCTATTTCGGCGGGGGAAAAAAGCCTTTCGTTCCTATAGAAGAAACCCTGGAAGTGATGCGGGTGATCCATCTGTGCCGGGAGGATGCCAAAACCCGCGGTTTCGTGTAGACTCGAAGGTAAATGGACATAACCAAAACACTGGCGGCGGAATTCTCCGCTCCCGAAAAAAATATCGCTAATATCCTTTTATTGATGCGGGAGGGCTCAACCGTTCCTTTTATCGCCCGGTACAGGAAGGAGATGACCGGCAGCGCCGACGAAGGGCTGATTTCCCGAATCCGGAGCCGCCGCGACGAATTAGAGGACCTGGAAAAACGGAGACAGACCGTCCTGGGCAGCCTGGAAGACCAGGGAGTACTTACCCCGGAGCTAAAAAAGAAGATCCGCGCCGCAGCAAACCGGTCAGAGCTGGAAGACATGTATCTTCCCTACCGGCCGAAACGAAAAACCCGGGCTTCCGCCGCCAGGGACGCGGGACTCGAAGGTCTTGCTGAAATAATCCGCGCCGGTGGAGATCCTGAAAAGGAAACGTCCCGGTTTCTTAACCCCGAAAAAGGGGTGGAGACAGCCGCCGACGCGCTCCAGGGGGCCATGGATATTGTTGCCGAAACGGTAAGCGAGGACGCTGATCTGCGGAGAACCCTGCGTGATCTTTTCCGGAGCAAGGGATTCCTTTCCGCGAAACCCGCCCGGGGCAGGAAGCAGGAAGCCGACCGGTACCGGGATTATTTTTCCTACCGGGAGCCGGTTTCCCGGGCTCCCTCCCACCGGATTCTGGCGGTGCTCAGGGGGGCCGGGGAAGGACTGTTAACGGTACACGCGGAGCCTGACGAAGAAACCGCGATCGGCTGCCTGTATTCCCGGTTTCTGAAAAGCAAATCCGGCGGAGCCGCGTATCTTAAATCCGCGTTGGAAGACGCGTACCGCCGCCTCCTCGCGCCTTCCCTGGAACGGGAGCTTCTTTCCGGACTCAAAGAAAAGGCCGATACCGACGCAATAGATGTCTTTGCGGAGAACCTTCGGGAGATCCTCCTGGAAGCTCCCTGGGGAAGCAGACCGGTCCTTGCCCTGGATCCGGGATACCGAACAGGCTGTAAACTTACCGTCCTGGACAGCGGCGGAAATCTGTTGGAGAACGGGACAATTTTCCCCCTGCCGCCCCAAAACGATACTGTCCGGGCCGCGGAAATTCTAAAAGGTTTCGCCGAACGGTTCAATCCCACCGCCGTGGCTGTGGGCAACGGCACCGGGGGGAGAGAAGCCGAGACGTTCTGCCGGGAAACCCTTTCCGGTGTCCCGGTAATTTCGGTAAACGAGAGCGGCGCTTCCGTTTATTCCGCGTCCGAAACGGCCCGGAGAGAATTTCCCGATAAAGACGTCACTGTACGGGGAGCCGTGTCCATCGGCCGGAGACTGCAGGACCCTTTAGCCGAATTGGTAAAGATAGATCCCGCATCCATCGGGGTCGGCCAGTACCAGCATGATGTGGATCAGAAAAAACTTGCCCGGGCCCTGGGAGAAACGGTGATTTCCTGCGTTGCCTTAACGGGGGTGGAGCTCAACTCCGCGAGCCGGGAGCTTCTTTCCTACGTCCCCGGGATGACCCGGAAGACCGCCGACGCGGTGGTAAGGCGGAGGGAAGCTCAAGGCTTGTTCCGGAGCCGGGAAGCCCTTAAAGCGGTTCCCGGTATCGGAGAGAAGGTGTTTCAGCAGGCCGCCGGGTTCCTCAGGGTCCGGGATTCCGAAAATCCCCTGGACGGGAGCGCGGTTCATCCGGAACGGTACCGGTTGGTTGAACAGATGGCCCGGGATCACGGGGTTACGGTCGGAGAATTGATACAAAATCCCGAAGCACGAAAATCGGTAGACCTTCAAAAATATGTGCATGGTGATATTGGCCTTCCCACTCTGACCGACATAATGAAGGAACTGGAAAAACCCGGGAGAGACCCCCGGTCCCGGTTTGATCCGCTCGTTTTTTCGCCGGATATAACCGAAATTGAAGATCTCGCGGAAGGAATGGTCCTGCCGGGAATCATAACCAACGTCACCGATTTCGGAGCCTTTGTTGACGTGGGGGTTCACCAGGACGGACTGATCCATGTGAGCGAGCTCTCCGATTCCTTTGTTAAAAATCCCCGGGATGTGGTCAAGGTCCGGCAGCGTCTCCGGGTAAAGGTTCTGCGGGTTGATACCGACCGCCGGAGGATTTCTCTATCCCTCAAGGGAATTTGAACAAAGACAAATCTTAACAGGCAAACTTTTTTTATCTTTTTCCGTCGTTATATGTGTGTAGTTTATCAACAAATATTTGGAGGTATTCGTGGCTGATTCTGCGGCAAAAGAGTTGGAGTACGGTAAATTCTGGCCCTATCTGAAGCGGGTGTTGGGTGTCATCAGACCGGAATGGAAGTGGCTGTACCTGGACTTGTTTTTTTCAGGTCTCCTTGTTCTGACGGGGATCTTTAGCGCCGGCTATACCGGGTTCATTACCGATGCCGCGCTGGACGGCGATTGGAATCTGGTATGGCATTCAGCCGGGATGCTCGGTATTTTTATTATTATCACTGTAATAACTGTTGCGCTTCTTATATACACAGAAAATGTGTTCACCGAGTTCAGTATGTTCCGGATCCGCCGCCGTACCGCTTTTAATATCGAGAATCTTCCTGTATCCGACCTGGATATGGAGAAATCCGGTGATCTTTTATCCCGGCTGAATAATGATATCAGGCTGATCAAGCAATTTTTCCGGGAGGGTACCTATAATCTCATGTTTCAGCCTTTGATGTTTATCGGAGGAGTCGTCTACACACTGACGGTGAACTGGAAATTAACCCTCCTTACCGCCGGTGTGCTTCCGGTTATTATGTATTTTGCCGTAAAAATAACAAAACCCATAGAAAAACATACCCTGGATACTCAGGAAGGAAAATCCGATCTGAACGTGATAGCTCAGGACTCCATTTCCGGTTTCACCGAGCTTAAAAGCTTTACCCTGGAGGATGAGTTCAGAAGGAAAACCCGAGGTGTGATCGACAGGATAATAAAAAAAGAATCCATTGTAGTGTGGTACCAAACTTTCATTTCTCCGATAAACAAGTTCATGCAGATACTTCCGACAGGGGCTCTCTATTTTTTCGGGGGGCTTTTGGTTTTCCGGGGAGAAATAACCATCGGGGAAATTGTCATCTTTTCTAATCTCCTCCACTACATAGCCAGTCCCTTTCAGGCTGTTTCTTCCATGCTCTATACCCTCCGGGAATTTATCCCCGGTGTGGAGCGGGTTTTTGAAATATGGGATAAACCGGGTGAGAAAGGAGGTCAAGAAAGGCGAATTAAGAATGATCAAGAGGCGGTTGAATTTTCGAATGTGTCATTTTACTACAAAGAAGATTCGCCGGTACTCCGGGGAACAAGTTTTATTATTCCCCGGGGAGAAGTTACCGCCCTGGTGGGGCATTCAGGATGCGGAAAAACGACTGTTATAAAGCTTCTTAGCCGGTTCTATATCCCCCGGGAGGGAGCCGTCAAAATATTCGGTACTTCCTATGAAGCGTGGGACCTGGAGGAGGTCCGCAGACATATCGCTCTGGTTAATCAGGATACCTATCTTTTTCCGGATACCATCTACAGGAACATCCTCTACGGAAGACTTACCGCTTCTGAGGAGGAGGTACATAAAGCGGCGGAGCGGTCACAGTGCGCCGATT
>CAYLLE010000147.1:4932-8599 GCA_964384485.1 uncultured Spirochaetales bacterium
GCGCCGATTCTTCTTTTAGACGAGGCTACCAGTTCACTGGATACCGAATCGGAGCATAAAGTACAGCAGGCCCTTAATGAACTCATGGCGGGACGGACGGTCCTGGTGATAGCGCACCGTCTGTCGACCATAAAGCACGCGGACAGAATTCTTGTGCTAAAAGACGGAAAAATCATAGAAGAAGGTACTCACCGCGACCTCTACGGTGCCTCAGGGGTATACCGGAATCTTTACGATAATCAATTCAAAGAACACGGGGAAAGCAATTTCCGGTGATCACATTCGCGTTAAAATTGATAAATTTTTTTTATTATAAGCAAGTATATAAATCGGGATCACCGGAAATTGCCGTTTTTCCGCGAAAATATGCGGCAATTCCCGGTCAAGGCGATCTAAGTTTATATATTATATGGGATTATGGTCGCTTCTCAATCACACAAGGAGTTGACCGGGATTTGCTGACACGGGGAGCGTGATGATGAAACTTTTTAAAAACAACAGGCTGCTCAGATTCTACGGATTCCTTAAGGGGAAATGGGCTTTCCACTACTTTTTCGGGTTATTCGCTTCCGGTACCCAGTCTTTTGTGACACTTTTTATCGAGTCCATGGGAGTAAAATGGATGGCCGACGGAATCGCAGCGGGCAGCATGGGGAGTCTCGTAAACGGCGCCATTTTTCTGGTTGCCGGGCTTTTAGGGGCCATGATTATAATTCCCCTTTTCTGGGTGCAATTCTATCGGGCAAGTTTGGAAATAAAACGGAACGTATTATACGCGCTGTACGACAATGTCTACCGGCTGCCGCAAGGCTACATCGAGAAACATCATTCCGGAGACTTGATTTCCCGGCTGACAAATGATGTGGAAACCGCGGAAAAGGCCCATGGATGGCAGGTAAAGATGCTCGTTCAGTCATCTCTTTCGGGTATTGGAGGAATGGTTACGATCTTTATTCTTGATTGGCGTATGGGAATAGCCATGTTGGTAATCGGCTTCTTGATCATCATTCTGAATACCGTGTTTGCCAAACCTATGCGCCGGATTAGCACGAAAGTGCAGGAGGCATTGTCCGGAGCAACCCAGCGGCTTTCAGACATAATCGCGGGACGGGAAATCATCAAAACCTATATTCTAGGCAAAATAGTCCGGAACAGTACGATGAGGAGAATCTGAAGACCCGGAAATGGTCACTCAGGCAGGCAAGGCTGAACGCCGGTATGGTGGCGGGAGGAAATTTTATCCGCGCCCTCAGTCATCTCGGATTTTATATAATCGGCAGTATATTTAGAACCCGGGGAGAGATTACCGTGGGAACCATGCTGGCCGGGGTCCGCTTAAGCGGCGGTGCCCTTTGGATTTTCCACGGATTAGGAAATTTTATCAGGAATATTCAGGAGTCTCTTGCCGGTGCTGACAGGATATTCGAGATCATGGACGCGCCGAAGGAAGAACTTAGGGGAGAAGATTCGGCCGGGAAAGTTGATTCCGGCGAAAAATGTGCCGAAAAAAGGATTCTCGTTTTTCAGGATGTTTCATTCGGTTATCAGGACCGGAATCCGGTGTTTTCCGGACTGAATTTTTCGGTGCGGAAAAACGAGGTGGTTGCCCTGGTCGGCTCCTCAGGCGGCGGCAAGAGTACCCTGCTGAAGCTGCTTCTTGGGTTCTACAACGCGGACGCAGGGAAAATCCTGCTTTACGGAAGGTCCCTTCACCATTACAGTCTTACCGAGCTCAGGAGCTGTTTTGCTTATGTCCCCCAGAATACATACCTGTTCGACGGAACCATCGGCGAGAACATCTCTTACGGTTCACCCGGAGCATCTCCGGAGCGGATCGAGGAGTGTGCCCGTTCAGCCAACGCCCACGATTTTATAACCGGTCTAAGTGAAGGATACGATTCGGTGGTGGGCGAGCGGGGGGTCCATCTTTCCGGAGGACAGCGGCAGCGGATCGCCATTGCCCGGGCGCTGCTCAAGGACGCGCCGATCCTTCTTCTGGATGAGGCTACCGCCTCCCTGGATTCGGAGTCGGAGCAGGAGGTTCAGAAAGCCCTGGAGGTGCTCATGCGGGACCGGACGGTTATCGTTGTTGCCCACCGTCTCTCCACGGTACGAAAGGCCGACCGGATACTGGTCATGGAGTCCGGACGGATCGTGGAGGAGGGAAGTCATGAAGAATTGATAGAGAGGAACGGAAGATACGCCGAACTCTACTCCCTGCAGTTCATTTAACCCGCGGACTTACAGGTCATCATCCACCGTTTCCGCCGGCGGCCTGACACCGACAAACAGCGAACTTAATTCCGCCGCCTTCCATACACCCCGGTTGTTCCGCTGTATGGTAACCGGCCGGGGGGTATCCGCGCCGGTGGAGTGAATAAAAACCTTGACCCGGTCCTCTGTGATTTTACTGTGGATATTTTTGCTGATTGTAATTTCCAGTTCCTCCGGCAGTTCATAACCGCCCTGAGGAGTTGTTGACTGAATATAGGACCGGGCCAAGTAGGGTTTTTCCTTAATATACCGGTTCACATACTCTCGAAGGGAAGGTGGGTAGGTGAATCCTTTGTATCCGTCACTGCTTTGTGACAGGTTATTCCTGTCCAGGGCGATAACCAGCGCGTCATGTCCCAGACTGTGGTCCTGCTCAAACAGCAGCAGGGCCTGTATCAGTACCGCGGCTCCTCCCTCCGGCGTATCGGCTGTGCCGTCCCGGAAGGTGAGGAATTCCTCGATTGTGTCTATATCGGAGGGGATTGATATCACTGTTTCTTCACTGTAAAGAACGGGTGAAATACCGAAAACAAGCAGAAGTACAAGAATTTTTCTCATGATTTCACCCCTTTTTTACATAGTCTTTGCTAATTATAGTGTGTCAGAAAAAATAATTCCAATCCGCCGGAGATATTCATTTAATTGACGGCGCAGCGAAACCAAAGTCACCGTAATCTGGAGCAAAGCGCTGGATATGACCAGCGGGGGAGGCACCTCTTGAGTACAAGCTCGTGTACTCAGAAACGGCAAATATAGAAACACCGGAGAAAGCGGACGCGAACGGCACAACTGGTGTTGACTGGACCTCCGTATAACCACCGGCACCGTATCCGGTTTAACCGCGGACTCGGAATATCACTTTAACGTGGTTGTTCGGGATGAAGCAGGAAACGCGGCGTCTTATTTGCCGGCATCGGCGGAGATGGGAGATGGAACCTTACCTGCCGATGCCACGGGACTTTCTGAGGCAACGGCATACTTTTTTAATGTTCTGATATGTAATTCCTGGACGGGACCGGGATAGACGTAGTTTTTGAAGGAGCCGAAGTCAATCAACCCGAGTATTTAGATCTGGATCCTGATTCCCGAATATTGTACTGGGTGAACAGGGCCGACTCATCCTTAAACAGGGTCAACACGGCCGGAACTGTCTCGGATACCGTGTATACCGACGGAGACAGACTTGGTACTGTTAGCCGATTAAAACTGGGATATGGAATAGCCGTTGCTTCTCTGGGTAAGCCTGAGTAAATTAGTAAGATAATGTTTGCCAGGAGGCCCGAGATGAAAAACGGGAATAAGGTAAAAAAAAATAGGTTTGTTGGCTCTCTTGACCGGGGCGAGTTGGCAGATCCTTACGGATTTGATCTGCACGAAGGGACTCTTTATATTG
>CAYLLE010000148.1:0-8498 GCA_964384485.1 uncultured Spirochaetales bacterium
TCGGCCTCGGCACGGTTTTAGGGGGCCGGAAAGCAGGGGAGATCAGGAAAAGACTCGGCCGCTTTTTTCTTCCCTCAGCGGGCGTTCTCGGCGCCGCGGGGCTGATATTTCTTGCCCGGTTTCAGAATATCGGTATCCTCGTCTCCGGCTTTTTCGCCTTCGGACTTGCCTTTGTTTTCCTGCAGTCGACCCTGATCATGGCGGCGCAGAATATGCTTCCCGCGATGCGGGGAACGGCGATGTCGCTGGCTTCCTTCCACATGTTTGTCGGCGGTGCTGTAGGGACGTTCTTAAACGGCAGGATTATCGCAGCGGGAAGCGTCAATACCGTATATTACATTGCGGCGCCAGTTATCGCCGCCGCTGCTCTTTTCGCGTATATCATAACACGGTCCGTAATGAATAGAAAGAAGGACACCCCCGGTTGATCCGGTCTCTCGAAAAGATCTGATTAATTTATTCTCATGAACCGGAACTATCCTGTCCTATAGTTCTACATGAAAGAAAATTACCGGTTACGGATATGTGCTGAAAAGCTCGGGAGACGTCCTCATCGAATCTATACATATGGTATACACCCTTTTTGAGGTCAATCGGGAATTAAAAAGAGAGAACAGCGAACGGAGGGAAGCGGAGAAAGAGCTTTCATCGATTTACAGGCACACCCCCGTTCTCATGCTGCTTGAAAAGGCATTCCACGCGAAGAAGAAAGGATATTTAAACAGGCCAGGATTTTGCAGCCTCTATCTATCAGTAATTGTAAGTAATACTTGGTTCGATGGTGAAATCAACCCATTCTCCCGGGTAGCCGGTACAGTATGTACGGGCGGTAAACGTTTCTCCGTCGGTCAAGTCCGCGATGGTGTATTCCTGAACATACGTGTTGAATTCATCATCGTCAAAGGTATCAACCTCCTTAAAGTTGGAAATTTCAATGGTAAATGCCCCGCTTTCTGAACCGAAATTGAAGGTTTGCTCCTCACCGGAAAAAGGAGTTTCTTCGTTGATGGTACAGGTATAGTAATTACTGCTCGGATAGGACCACAGGTATTTTGATTCTCCTTCTTTAGTGTAGGTCACGCTGCCGAAGATCTCTGCGCTGCTGTCGCCGTCCACGACGTGGGCATTTACACTTGTTACCCGGAGACCTACATCAATTCCTCCCCCTATAACCGTTTCGGTGGAGCGGACCGTATATTCACCGTTAAATACGGTGTTTGCAATGGTGTTGTCATCCACAAATCTTAGTTTATAAGCGATGATTTTACCGGTATTAGTTTCTGAAAAGGAATCGTCCTTGAGCATGTTTATAAAACTCTCAAGTCCTATCGCCACATCGGTACCGCCGATTACGGTAATATTCGTCTGGGTCTTGGTGCTGATAAACTCGGATGCCTGTTCAAACGCAACCTCGCCGGATACCGTGGGTCCGGAAAACAGCACTTCCAGGTTGCTTTTTATGGACATGGAATCCTCCTGCGTTTCGATACTCAGATATGCAAGACGTCCGTAAGCAACGGAAGATACATATACGGGACGGTAATCGCCGAAGGAGTCGAGATCGAATGTTTCAAATAGAAAGAGCCCTTCACCTTGGTTAATATCCACGGTGTAGAAAGTCTGCATGAACTTGATTAGAATTTTACTGTTGGTGTTGGATTGAGAGAAATCGAATCCCCCTTTTATTTCAGTTTTATAGCCCGGACCGGAGTAGGTAACACCGGCATCCAGTTTTACATCCAATTCCGATTCATCATCGATCTCGATCATCTCGAAAGAATAAATAGAGGACTGTTTGGGTATCTCCTGAGACAGAATTGTGTTGCGGAGTTCCCGGTAGCCGGACAGGGTAGGGACGATGGTGCCGGAAATAATACCGGGATTTCCATCTGCGTCTTTGACTCCGGTAAGGTCAAAAGAAAGGGTAACTTCGCGTTTTGTGCCAGTGGTAACCTCTATGTAAGACCCGTCGTCAATAGTATGACCCAGGATAACCGAGCCCGGGTATATGACATCCGCTGAAGGATTGAGCAGGATCTGGGTATCGTATGATGCGGACGCTTTATACTTCTGGGTTGTAGTCCGGTAGGTAACGGGGGCGCCGTTTAGAAGGTCTTCTTCCGAACTTTCTTCCGGGTCTCCCTGCTTTGTGTCTTCCATGGCTTTCGGCGAACCTGTCTCAAGACCGAAAGGTTCTTCTAATTCCTTCAATTGATCAGCTCCGTTACTGCCGCCTAAGAAACTGAAAAGTCCGTCGCAGCCGGTGAGTATGATGAGGAGAGTCAATACCGATAAGATACCCAGCTTAAGGGATAACGCTTTCATGAATTATTCCTCCTTATTACCGCTTTTTAATAATCATACAACAGCCTTGAATTTTCATCGTTCCGATTTATAAAACCGAACGTTTTTTCGAATGCGGCTAATATTATGCCGGGTACGGTAAAACGGCCTAATACTTTACATCAGGAATGTCCGGTTTTTGTTTTTTCCCTTCCATGCTGCGGTAGCTCCGGGGACTTTTTCCGCTTATTTTTACGAATTCTGTGTTAAACGTAGTCTTCGAGTTAAACCCGTTTTCCAGAGCTATCTCCAGTATTGTTTTACCGGGATAATCGATGAGATCTTTTTGAACACTTTTTATTCTGCATAGGTTGATGTAGGTGCGGAAATTCATCCCCTTCATCTGATTTATTAGCTGTGAAAGCTGATGAGGAGAGAGCCGCATCTTTTTAGATAGACTGCCCAGGCTGAGATTTGGATCGGTATAGAGATGCTGTTCCGCCATCAAGTATTCCAGCTTCTTTACCAGTTCATCAGCATCGATGTTTTTCAATGTGTTGCTCTTGTGCGGTTTCATTCCGAACCAGAACATGCTTCCGGAACCGGGGGTGCTCAGAAAAACAAGAACAAATATTATAACAGTAATCCCGAAAAGAAAAGAACCGAGAGCAAAAATCCATTCTTCCCGGACAATATACGGCGTTAACATAACCGTCGATGCTGCAAGTAAGCTCAAGAGGAATGTTCTCACTGTCCGGAGTCTTTTTCTTGTTTTTCCACGGCTGTCTCTGTATATTTGCAATGCTTTTTTGTTGGCGGCGAGAACGTATACAAATAAAAACAGGTCTGAAGCTAAGCTTAGGACTTCTATTTGCGGGTCTGCTAAATGACTCGAAATCAAAACGCCGTTTGTCATTCGAGGCAGCACCACCTGAATGTTGTGGATGAGCACTAAAGAAGCGGCGCATCCGGCAGGAATATAATGCGGTAAAACTGACGCCGGTTTTTCCTGTTTTCCTGTTATGGACATACGGAATGCAAAATATATTGTGGGAGCAATGATGAATGTAACGGGAATGTCGCTGTAAATAAGGATAGGAAAATTGCGTATTGCTTCGGTTTGGACAGCCCAAAGGTAAAACAGAACATAACTGAGCAAATAAGTACCAAGGGCGTATAAATAGTTCAGAATTGTCTTTTTTTTATAAAGGAGCTGACCCGTTGCAAATAGAGCCGCGACTATTGTCATGGAGAATATGACCGTTTCAAGGAGTACATTCATCTATATGCCCCCATAGGCCGTAAAGCCGGTTTGTTTAAGATAACACCGATGCTGTTCTGTGTAAACGGAACAAAAAGTTCGTCAGCAATTACCGGTGGGATTACGGTTATCTCCTATGGCCATGCAGGCTTCCCCAGCCCCGTCCGGCTGCACCGGTGAACCTACTGTATATAGATCGACTCAATTTCAATATCATCGATCGCCATATTTTAAGCTCGCGGATTTTAATCTCCATTACGAGGCATTATATGTTGCTTTAGAGCAATATATTTCTGTTCTTCACTGCTTTTTTCAGCCGGATTCAGCCGCGGCCCATTGTTTCTCGTAGAGTTCGCGATAACCGCGGTTTCCTTCCATAAGCTCTTGGTGTGTGCCTATACCGGAGACCGTGCCATGCTCCAGCAGCAGGATACGGTGGGCTTCTTTCACCGTTGAAAAACGGTGCGCGATGATGAACGTGGTCCGTCCGGAGGTAAGTTTCTCAAGCCCCTGCTGAATGAGTGACTCGGTGATCACGTCGATATTCGCCGTGGGTTCGTCGAGGACAAGGATCCGGGGGTCCCGCAGAATCGTGCGTGCCAGGGACACAAGCTGCTTCTGTCCCCCGGACAATCGCGTGCCGGATTCTCCGATCTCCGTTTCGTAGCCATCCGGAAGTTTCTCAATGAAGGTGTTTGCCTGGGCAAGACGCGCGGCATCACGGATTTCTCCATCTTTGGCGTTAAGGCGGCCGTAGCGGATATTCTCCGCGATCGTGTCGGGAAAGAGATATACCTCCTGCGTCACAAGTGAAACAATGTTCCGAAGGTCCTTCAGACTGATTTGGCGAAGATCAATACCGTCAATGAGTATCCGGCCCTCTGTGGGATCGTACAGCCGGGTGAGAAGCATGGCCATGGTCGTCTTTCCAGCGCCGGTCGGTCCGACAACCGCGATTGTTTCTCCAGGCTCGACACGCATATCGACATTCTTCAGGGCAGCCTCTCGGTCAATTCCGGGAGTTTGCGCCATTCCCCCATTTTTGGACGTGTCGGCCCCCTTCGGATAAAAAAAACTGACATTCTTGAAGACAACACTTCCCGGCGTTTTTCTATTGACCGGTACCGGCGATTCGGGTTCAGCGACATCCGGCTCCATTCCGAGGTACTCCCCAACCCGCTGAAGCGACGCGGCAGCACTCTGGAAGGTGTTGTAAACTAAGGTCATCTCGCGAACCGGCCCGAAGAAGCGGTTGATATATCCAAAAAAAGCGAGCAGCGTCCCCAGGGTGATTGCCCCGGCAGCTGCCAGAGACCCGCCATAGGCGAGAACAAGTACGGTGCTCAGCATGTTCGAGACTGACATGAGCGGGAACAGCAGAGCAAAGAAGAGTGAGGTCCTGATGTTCGCTTTCATATTACGAAGGCTCAGACCCTCGAACTGTTCGACCCCCGACTGTTCACGCGCCATTGACTGTGTCACCCGCATCCCGGACACTCCCTGCTGCACACCGATATTAACCGCGGCAACCTCACGCCGGAGTGTCGCGTATGACTCGCGCATCTTCATTCCCAGATACCTGATTCCAAAACCAATCACCGGTATCGAGATACATGTTACAAGGGCTAATCTCACATTGAGAACAAACATCATGACAAGCACTCCCGTCAGTGTCAGCAGATCATTCAGCACGTGTACGATACCGGTGGAGACGAACTCGGAAAGCGAGTTGACGTCGTTGGTGATCCTCGACATCACTTCACCCACTCGTTCGCGCCGGAAAAATGTCATTGAATGACGCAATACAGCAGAGTGGAGATCGCTCCGGAGGGCATGTACGACCTTCTGGCCGGTGGTTCCTGAGAGCAGGCTCTGGATAAACGAGGTGAACCACTGCCCAAGGGTCAAACCGATATACAATCCGATTACACCGAGAAGACCGGTAAAATCACGTGCGGCGATATGCCGGTCCACCGCTATCTTCATGAGGACAGGCAGCGCGAGGGTGATGCCGGACGTCGCCGCCATCGCAAGAACAGCTCCTAGTATCGCGCTGATATGCGGACGGAGATACGAACCGAGAAGACGGATATACCGTTTGTCGAGTTTGGAGAGACGGAACTGTTCCTCTTCCTCTCTCTGAAGCCGCATCATGAATCCTCCCCGCATAACTATATTTCCTCGTCATTTGTGTCTGAACCGGTCTCACTGAAAAATTGCAGATCATAAAGCTGCCGATAAAGACCGTTCTTTTTTATCATCCGTTCATGCGCCGTCGCGCCTGACGCGGCGGCTTCTTGTTCCACAAGTTTTCCTTCTTCGAGCACGATGATCCGGTCTGCGTGATGGACCGTCCAGAGCCGATGGGCGATGACGATAGTCGTCCGCCCCTCACGCGCGGCGTCGAGGGCAGCGGTCATCATCCGCTCAGTGGCCGAATCGAGACTCGACGTCGGTTCATCGAGAAGGAGGATCGAAGGATCGCGGAGCAATACTCGGGCAAGAGCCAATCGCTGCCGCTGACCTCCTGAGAGCTCCAGTCCTCGTTCACCCACCTCGGTATCGTATCCGGCAGGGAGAGAATCGATGAACTCGTGGAGCTGCGCGGTCCGCGCCGCCTGCTCCACACGCTCTGCCGATGCGTCGGGGTTACCATAGCGGATGTTTTCTCTAATGGATGTGTCAAACAGGAACACGTTCTGCATCGCGATTCCGAGGTTATTACGCAGGCTTTCCAGCTTCACTTCCCGGATATCTGTCCCGTCTATGAGGATGAGGCCTTCCCGCGGCTCGTAAAATCTGAGCAAAAGATGCAACAGCGTCGATTTACCGGCTCCCGAGGGACCGACAAGGGCTGTAAGTTCACCCGGCTTGATCCGGAAACTGACTCCGTCAATCGCGCGGCGGCTGCCATCGTACGAAAATGTTACTTCCCGGAACTCAATACAGCCTTCGTGTACCGAAAGCTTCCGCGCCCCCGGCCGATCCTGAATCTCAGGTGTTGTGTCAAGCACCTCGAACACACGCTCAGCCGCGGCGAGAGCCTGCATCGTGACACTAAGCATCATCCCGGTCTGACGTATCGGTCTGAAAAGCATCCCGATATAAACGGTAAACCCTATAAGGGTACCGATCGATACGCTGCCCCGGATCACCCCGTACCCTCCAGCTAAAAGAACTACTCCGGTTCCGATACCCATAATGACATTGGCAATGGGCATCCAAAAAGCTGTAATTTTTACCGAAGCGATACTGGCTTCACGGTATCCGACACTTGCCTGTTCGAACCGCTCTGTCTCGTACCGTTCCCGACCGAACATCTTCACCGCGAGAATCCCCGAAAGGGTCGTCTCCAGATGGCTTGTAAGCTCAGAGAGCTTCCGGCGTATTTTCCCCATGGCGGGACGTACTGTCCGGGCATAAATTATCATTCCGAGAACGATGCCTGGGAGCATGGCTATGTAAGCGACAGCAAGCAGCCAGTTCCAGGAGACCAGCACGGCGAGTATACCTATAAGGAAAAGAATGTTGGTCAGGATAATTGTAGCTGAGCGGCCGAAAAACTGACTTAGCGTATCCACATCCGCGGTAGTCCGGGTTACGATGTCTCCGGTCCGTGCCGAGTCGTAGAACGAAAACGACAGCCGCGAGAGATGCGCGAACAGAGCCGTCCTGACGCGGAACACTGCGCGTTGGCCCAGTTGAGCCGTGAGGTAGAGGCGGAGGAAATCCGAAGTTCCGTGAATAACCGCGAGGAACATCAGTCCGACCGCGACCCAAACAAGCCGAGGACCGCCGTCACCAAGAATAACCCGATCCACTGAAAGCCGGATGACCCAAGGAGGAAGGAGATCAAGCGCGGCCGTGAGCACCGACATACCGAGAACGATCAAGAAAAGACTCCGATGGTGCTTCAAGTAAGACAGCAGCCGAACCAAAAGGGTTATCGGCGAGCCTTTCGGTCCGGGACCTTTTCCCGCGCCGCGGGCGGCAGTTTTGCCCGGGCCTTCCGGTTGCCCGGCGCCGCCTGTCCCGGATCCTCCGCCGTGTACTTTGCCTCTACGGGATTCCTCCCGATGAGTTTCGGTCTGTTTCCCCCGCGGGAAACGGTCTCCCGGTTTCCAGTGTTGTTCAGACGTCATTATTCAACCTTTCCTGACCAGTTTCTTAGTTAGTGTGCAGCTTCAATCGAAGCCGCACAGCAAACCCTTACTTCTTTTCTTCTTCCGAGTGACAGCAGGGGTGTTCAGCATCTTCCCCGTGGCATTCGCGTATCTGTTCGTCAGTGCACTCTTCCGGCTTACCCGAAAGGCGTTCCGGCTTCTCACAGCAGCATTCTTTCTTGTTTTTCCGTGGCATATAACCACCTCCTTTCATATAAATTATTTTGTTTCATAAGCAACTGCTTATGTTATAGGCAAAAAAGGAGCCTCATGTATTAACTTCAGCAGCATCATTAATCCCGATGGGGCCCACAGCACTGAGTGCCAATAATTTTACTAATGTAAAGCTTGAAATTATCATTTTATTCTATCATCTTTACGACTTTGCTTGGAAATTACAACTCTTTCTGCTGCCTAAAGGTATAAAATGAAAATTCCTCACTGAGTGCATGCATGACTTGTCCGAAACGTTCAGCGTTTACCCGATAGTGAACCATTGTTCCCGCCTTATCCGCCTCAACCAGCCCCGCCCGTTTAAGTACGGCGAGATGCTGAGAGACTGCAGGCTGGCTGATATCAAGCCGTACGGTGAGAGCCCGGACACAATACGCATGCGATTGGAGAAGCTCCATGATCTTAAGCCGCGACGGTGCCGCAAGCGCTTTCAATGCTCCCGCCAACTCTTCTTTTTTCATAAGTAATCACTTATAAACTATCATGTCTGCTTTTTAGTGTCAAGCGTTCAAACGCGGAAACAGGAATTTTCGGTGATAAAATTCGCATTAAAAGAC
>CAYLLE010000149.1:0-3724 GCA_964384485.1 uncultured Spirochaetales bacterium
ATATGAAATTATGGCCTTTTCTTAATCACAAAAGGAGTTGACCGGGATTTGCTGTAATGATCAGGGAGGATATTTAGCGATCTCTCCAGTCACCCGCGGTTTAATCGGCGCCGCGGATGACTTGTTACCTTTTAAAAGGTAAAGCCGATATCAAGCATGAGGTCCAGGCTGAAACCTGTGTACTCATTGTATTTAAATCCTCCGGCAGGAGTAAAGACAAATCCTTTTGGGGAAATGTACTGATAACCGATATCAAATACTCCGGCGAATATGAAATAACCGGCAATAAAAACTCCTCCCGCCTCTATCGAGATGAAAAGTCCGTCATTCTGATTTTTCGGTGCCGGTGTAATATTTATACCGGATAATATCCCAATCCCCAAAAATCCGTTAACCGAAGCAAGGCTGACCGTAATAGGGATTCCTGCTGTACGAGAAATAAACGGAACGATACTGAATTCAATTGAAGGAGTCCCATATGCCAGGCTGAGGAGTGTCCCAAGCGCGTTAAACCGGATGAGCCCTGATGCCTTTCGTCCTTCTGACTGCGGAGGTGCAGCTGTATAATCCTGGGCCGATACCAAGCCGGTGCACAAAATAACAATGATCAGAACGGTAACTGTTTTCTTTTTCATAAACCTTCCCTTTTCTCGATAATTTAGATTTGTACCAGTTCTAATACATAAAGCGTGCCAACATAAAAAATGCCGAATTTTACAGAGTAATTGGGGATTATTTGTATTGATTCCTTAGCCGCGCGGAACTTTTGTTACGGACTGCCGTAACCTGAGTAACGGTTATATCTCACGGCTGGATAAATGGAATTGTTTATATTTTTTTTAAATATCGGCTGTACCGCTGGAGACAGCCCGTTATTTTTTCAAAGCACTTTTTTTTCCAGCGTAAAAATTATAACCCGTTCTCCTGTTTTTGTACTGATATCGGTATGCAGACTTACCACATCTATTCCGGTGATTTCCCGGATCATCGGCTCAAGGAGTGATCTTCCTTCTTCAATCAATTCCCTGCGTACCTGCTTGATGAGCTGTCTGCCCTGCCGGGATTCCTTGGACCGGACCAGCTGCTGCTCCGCCCGGGTTAGTACTCCTTTAAGCCGGACCAGGATCATATCGTCAATTATGTAGGCCTTAGTTTCCAGGGGACCACGGCCCATGTATTCCTTTTCAAAATTAATCAGCCCTTCGCTTATTTTCGCTTCGATCTGCCCCTTGGTCATGAACATACTGTTCCACAGAAACGGAACCGCGTCAAGAACGGGGCAGCAATTCACGGTCAACACGATCTAATTCCATATATTGTGTGAAATTATGAGCTCTTCTCAATAACCCAAGGAGTTGACCGGGATTTGCTGGTCCGGAGATCAGCCGGCGGTTTCCACGGACACCGTACCGGTCCTCTGCTTGTTCTCGGCCGTTTCAGCCCCCGGGGCGGGAAAAAATTTGTAGACGGCCCCCAGGATCAGAAACTGCAGGACAGCGCACATGATAACGGCGTACGTATACGATCCGGAGATATCCGCTATCCATCCGCCCGCGGTTGGTCCAAGAAGGGCGGCAGCGCCGTAGCCGGCGAAGCATATTGGATAGAGGCGGGGGAGAAACTGGATCCCGAACGTTTCAACTATGGAGGAAGCATACACAACGAAACAGCCGCCGAAACCGAATCCAATCAATACCGCTACTCCGAGTGCAGGAATAGTGCTTGAGACAAACAGAAGGGGGAGCAGGCCAAGCAGCAGGAATCCCAGAGAGAGCAGGATTGTCCTCTTTGACCCCTGCCGATCGTGAACCTGTCCCCATACCAGTCTGCCCGCTGTATTGCCGATGGCGAATAAGGATATGGAAAGGGTGGCGTGATAGTCACTCAGGCCCAGACTGAGTTCCAGGGGTTTCAGATTGCCCGATATAAGGAGACCCGCGAAAGTGCCGGAAAACATTGCAAGCCAGATGATAATAAACTTCCGGGATCGTAGATACGGCTTCAGGGGAGTTTTTACTTTACCTGCAGGAGTTTTCGGGTCCGGGGATTGAGGTTCCGCTAAAAGCATGGCCGCGGTGAACGCGGTCAGACCCAGGATGATACCCACCACCCGGAATACCGCCAATACATCCATCGTTCTGAGGAGTGTTTCCGCGATCCCGGAAAGTATGATAGCGCCTAAGCCGAAACCCGCCACGGCAACGCCGGTCACCAGTCCTTTCCGGTGGGGGAACCATTTCATTCCGATGGTCAGCGGACATACATATCCGAATCCGATACCAACGCCGGCAGTCAATCCTAAACCAGCCAAGAGCAGCGGATAACTTCCACCGGAAAATGAGGCGATGATGTAGCCGCCCGCGAACAGAACGGCACCGATACCGGCGGTAATCCGGGGACCGAATCTGATAAGGGCCCGGCCGGCGGGAATGGTGGCTAAGGTAAAGGCGGCAATCATGATGCCGAAAATCAACCCGCTTTGGGCGCCGGTAAGGCCGTAACCGCCTTTAAGATGAGGGACGAAGGTGCTCCACGCGTAAATACCCCCCAGCGCCGTCTGACTGATCACGCCCGCGGCGAGTACAATCCACTTTTTCATAACGATCCTCCTGCGTTATCCGGGCAAAAAAAACCGGTATGCGGAAACACTGCGTCATCTGCGTGTATTCACATACCGGCTTACCTCACGGCCGATCTTCCGGATCCTCCGTACGGTCTTCCGTAAACGAATTATCGGGTAGCACGTTACCATAGGGGAACAAAAAGATCAAGTAAATCCCGGAATCCCGGAATATCCCGCCGGCCCTTTTATTCCTGTTTCTTGCCGGATTTCCGGTTTTTCCGAATTACGTACTGTTCAATCATGACAGCCGCGAATGTCACCGCGCCCATGTTCTACTCTTGATGTCCCTCCTGTATACGGACATAATGCAGCAATGACTAAAGACATCGTTCAAATCGGAATACTCGGCGCCTGCGGTGCCAGGATGAATTTTTCACACCTGCCGAATCTTCAGGCAAACCCGCGCGCCCGCTTTCGGGCTTTTTGCGACTTAAACGAAGCCGGAGCCCGATTAATTGCTGAAACCAAAGGTTATGAGGTCGGCTGCATAACCTGCGACATCGACCGGGTAGTTGAAGATCCTTCGGTAGACCTGCTGGTGGCCGGACTGCCCCATGAAATTCACAAGGAAGTGATACTCAAGGCATGCCGGGCGGGTAAGGACCTTTTTATCGAGAAACCCATGGTACTCCATCCGGAGGAAAGTGATGAGGTTCTTCAAGCTGTCAAGGAGAGCGGAATCCGGCTCATGATCGGTCATAACCGCCGTTTCGCGCCTACCTATACCGACGCGAAACAGATCTACCGGGAAAGCATGGGCGGGAAACCGGCGGTACTTTCCTACAGGGTAGCCGATCCGCTGCCGCAGCTGTACGCGGAAAAACCGGAAGGCGGACGGATATACGGAGAAGCCTGTCACTTTTTTGATCTGCTGTCCTGGTTCCTCGATGCTGAACCGGTCAGAATATACAACGAAGGCGGATTGGAAGATTTTCACATCACGATAAAATTTTCAGACGGCTCCCGCGGCGTTATTACATCCAGCTCCCAAGGGGGAATGGGGTATCCAAAGGAACTTTTTGAATGCTTCGCGGATTATCAGTCTATAATTGTAGAGGGGAATATGTGCCTGACCCACTCCGGCAGATGCGGGCAGGTTAC
>CAYLLE010000149.1:3824-8484 GCA_964384485.1 uncultured Spirochaetales bacterium
GTGTTCTGCTGTGAAGCCGCGGTTCAGTCCGCCGGATCGGGGATGCCGGTTACACTCGATCCGGGAAGATACGGAGGAAATAATGGCGGATCCTAACCTGGTCAGAGGCGGGTGGCGGAAGTTTGCGCCCAGGGATGAGCTTGCGCCCGTACTGTCCCTGGAAGATGACGGCGGCGGCATCAGGCTGTGCTGCCGCGCTTCAGGGGATGAAAACATGTTCGGCGGCTGGATCGGAACCGCGGATCTTCGTCCGGGCAGGTGGTACAAGGCGGAAATACCGGTGACATATCGGGGTGTAACCAATCCGGAACTGTTCCTGTATGCCGAGGCGGGACAGCATTTTCTCCGGTTTCAAAGATCCGGGAAGAACTCCGGTATTTTCAGCGGAACATTTTTTCATCAAAAGAAAGAGGACGGGACCGATGTGGGACTTTTCTTCCGTTTCTCTAAACAGGGGAGCGTAGTCTTCCATCATCCTTCGATAACCGAAATATCCAGGCCGGCCCACCGGAAGCCGAAGATTGCCGTTACCCGGTTCGATCATGAGGTGCAGACCCTCACCATGGAAGAACAGCGCCGGCGGATCGGCCGTATTCTGGACGACGCGGGGCATTGCCGTCCCGACGCGGTGCTTCTGCCGGAGGCCGCGCCTTTTGTCGGAGTCCCGTACGAGTCCTGGGATTTCTACCGGGACGGCGAGAAGGTTCCGGAAGGTCCGGTTTGCCGTATCCTCGCGGAAAAAGCGGCGCGGTACCGGATGTATGTCATCGCAGGACTTATGGAGGTTAGGGACGGTTATCTCTACAATACCGCGGTCATTTTTGACAGGGACGGCAATTTTTTCGGTCAGTACGATAAGACTCATCCTACCATAGGAGGATTGAAGCGGGGAGAATCACCGGGTAAAAGTTATCCCGTCTTTGATTTCGATTTTGGGAGAGTGGCCGTTCATATCTGTTATGACGAGTGGTTCCCGGAAGTCTCCAGACTCTACGCGCTGAAAGGAGCAGAAATACTATTCCTCTGTGTGATGGGGGGAAAGCCCATTACCTGGAGAACCCGGGCGCTGGATAACGGAATATATTTCGCGGCATCGAGCATCAACCCTCCCAGCATGATCATCGATTCATCCGGGGAAATCGCCGCCCAGATATCAGGGGACGGAGTCGCCGCTGCTGAATGTAACCTGGATTACCGGAAGGTGAATGTCTACGGAGATCCCACCTTGAGTTACGGAATGCCCCTCTGGCATCCGGAACGGCGGAATGTAACCGATAACCGGCTTTTGTCGGAACTGAACATCCTGAGCAATCCGAATGAACTCACATGAACGGATCCTAAGGGCGATTAATTTTATACCTCCCGACAAAATACCGATCTGGAACACGGCCCACTTTGACGGATTTACCGAAAAGTGGAGACGGTACAAGAACCTGCCGGAAACAGAGACGCCGGAGGAATATTACGGATATGACACCGCTGTCTGTTTGGGAGATGAGTCTTTTTTCCCCGGACAGCGGAAGGTCTTAAAAGAACAGAGCGGTGTCATAGTTGAGAATGACGGGTGGGGCAGAATAATTGAAACGGTACGGAACGGATATTTTTCCCGGGTTGTCGGGTATGAATATGATGACCGAAAAAAACTTGAGACGATGAAGTTTGAACCGGCGGCCCTTTCAGGACGTTTTACCGGTCTGGCGGAAGAGGCGGCGGGGCTCCGGAAAAACGGACGGTGCGTGTTTTCGAAGACGGGAGGGATTTATGTGCGGACCCACCGGCTTCTGCCGGAAGAAGAGCTTCTCAGCGCGATGGCATTGGAACCGTCATTCTGCCGGGATCTTTTTTCAAAAGTCGCGCTTCACTTGACCGACATGGCTCTGGAGACCTTAAAAAGAACCGGCACCTACGAAACGGGAATTTGGGTTTTTGATGATATGGCCGGTACCTACGCGCCCATGTTTCACCCCGGGATGTTCGAAACCTACCTTCTGCCCCTGTACAAGATGATGATCAGCCGGCTCAGGGCCGCGGGGTGCAAACGGTTCTGGTTTCACAGTGACGGAAATATCGGTCCCCTCCTGGATATGCTCCTGGAAGCGGGATTCAGCGGCTTCAACCCGCTTGAGCCCCGGAGCGGACTCGATCTTGTGAAGCTCCGGAAACAGTACGGAGAACGGATGGTGTTTTTCGGCGGTATCTGTAATACCGAAATACTGCCCAGGGGAGACCGGGCGGAAATAAAGAAACACCTCGATCCGCTGATTGAACTTGCCTTTGACGGGGGAACAATCCTGGGTATGGCGTCGGCGGCTGGTGATATCTCTCCCGAAGCCTATGATTACTGCATGAACCTTATCAGGAAAGCCATTCGCTGAGATTTCCGGTCTGCTTTATGATCCGGTACCGAATAAACGCGTTTAGACAGATCATGGCCCGGTCCGCGGACAGAAAGGTGGGGACACCCCCTTCATCCAATATTTGTCCAAACCGGTTGTACATCGCGTCCGATCCGGAGCTCACGCAAATAGAAGCGGTAACCGGCTTTTTATGCTGTTGGATAACCTTTACGATTCTGGCCGCCACGTTGCCGTGATATTCCCGGATTTCAGAATCGGTGGTGTGTATGGCCCCTCCCTGGGGGGTGATGGAGATAACCACACCGTCTACCGAATCTGAAGAAAGAACGGTGTCTAAACATTCTTCGTACATTTCATCGCCCGCCATAGGAGTTAAATCCAGCAGGGGATCTACACCCACAAAGGGCGGGAGGATACGGCGCAGGGCTGCTTTGGTTTCCTCATCGAATTCCGCCACCTCTAATCCTCCCAGATTATCGGCCGCGTAGGTCTTCTCATATCCCGCGTTCGCAATAACCGCCACCCGTTTCCCGTTTACCGGAAATCTATCCAAAGTCGCGAAGGTCTTGAGAAAATCACCATGATCGATCAGCGACTCGGCTATTATCAGCCCCGCCTGTTTGACAGCTGCCTTGGCAACCTGGTATTCTCCCGCAATGCTCGCGGTGTGTGATTCGGTGGCGTGCCTTCCCGCTTTTGTCCTTCCCGCCTTGTAAACGATTATAGGCTTATCGCACCTTCGTGCCGTTTCGAAGAATCTTCTTCCCGCTCCGGTTTTAAACCCTTCAATATAGCAGCCGATAACGGCTACTTCCGGATCACTCCCGAAATATTCAATGAGATCGCTTGGGTCAACATCCAGCTGGTTTCCGTAACTCACGATCGCCTTCGGCGATACCGCGTGGCGGAGGTTGTAGATCTCGGTTATTCCCAGGGCTCCGCTCTGGCTGAGAACCACCGTGTTTTTTTGTTTTCCCTGGGATACCCGGAACTTGTTCTCGGGAATAAAAAAAGTGTTTATCCCCTGCCCGCCGCTGCTGAAATATATGATGCCCAAACAGTTCGGCCCCATTACCCGGATACCCTTTTCCCCGGCGGTCTTCAGGATTTTCTCTTCCAATTCAGCGTTGCGTCCTGTTTCACTGAATCCCCCGGGGATCAAGAGCACAGCCTTTATGCCTTTCTCGGCGCACTCCAAAACGGGTTCAAGACTTTTTTCCGCGGGTACGGTTATCACGGCCAAGTCCACCTGACGGGGTATGTCCTTTACCGAAGTAAACAGGGGACAGCTTTTCCCCTCAAGGATAACATCGCCGCCTTTTGGGTTGACAAAAAATACATCGTCCCTTCCTAAATGGAGCAGGTTCCTGGCAATGATGTTGCCCGGCCGGTCACCCCCTTTGCTGCTGACTCCGATGACCGCGACTCCCCGGGGATTGAAAAAACTGTCCATGCCTTGAGCCGGCATGGCTTTGATTGGCGGCTTCCGCTTCCTCCGGCTGAACACGGCATATCCGTCGAGAGGAAGGAATCTGTTTCGTGAGTCGAACACAAAGGGATTCACTTCAAATTCGTCCAGGATATAATCTGTCTGTTCACCCATATACCCGGAAAATGCCGCAGCCAGTCTGCTGAACGCAATCCCCGCGTTTACTATTTTTCCTACGTACTCATCCCTGCCCAGTTCAAGCCACTTTTTGTGGATCTTCGTGGACCGGAGCAGTGCTTCCGTCCACTCCCGGTCGATCGGAGGAAGAATGATGTTGGGGCTTGAAAAATTTTCGGCAAAATGTTCGGCGTCGCTTCCCCCTTTGCTGAAAGAAATGACCGGACCGAACGCTTCACTTTCCCTGAAACCCAGAAGAATTTCGTTCCCCAGCTCTTCCGAATAATCAACCATCTCCACCAGCAGTATTCCCGCTGTTTGATAACCCGACTCCCCGAGCCGTTTCTTCATGAGATCAAACCGGTATCTTACAAAGTTAAGATCTTTTATAACAACATCAATTGCTCCCGCTTTTTGCTTATGACCCAGTCCGAAGGCGGCCGCTTTCATGACAATCCGGCCGCTTCCGAAACCGGCCAGAACGTCCCGGGTGATTTCTTCCGGCTGCGTGACGAACCGGTGGACGGGAACGGCAAGGCCCATGACGGACAGTATCTGATACACCTCATGTTCAAAAAGCATGCTCCGGTTTTCAAACTCCGCCTGTTCCATAATTTTTTCTATCGAATCCAATCTCTCGGTCCCTATCCGGTTTGTCATATTATTCGCTCGCTCCTCTCTCTAATATACCCAAAGA
>CAYLLE010000150.1:0-8277 GCA_964384485.1 uncultured Spirochaetales bacterium
ATCGGGTTGACCGGGAATTGCCGCATATTTTTTCGCGGAAAAACGGCAATTCCCGGTGATCCCGATTTATGTAATTGCTTGTAATAGAACAATTTATAAATTTTAATGCTAATGTGATCACCGGGAATTGCTGGGCCGAGCTTCGTCTCAATTGACATTAAGAGGCAAAATCCCGTAT
Organism: uncultured Spirochaetales bacterium; assembly: GCA_964384485.1. Taxonomy (GTDB): domain Bacteria; phylum Spirochaetota; class Spirochaetia; order CAYLLE01; family CAYLLE01; genus CAYLLE01. The sequence continues at coordinate 179 of CAYLLE010000150.1, forward strand.
AGTGCAACGGATAAAACAAAAATCAAAACAATATAACATGGGGGATAAAAATGAAATTAGCTATTAATGGGTTTGGAAGAATAGGACGGAACGTTTTCAAAATCGCTCTGAAAAACCCGAAAATCGAAGTTCTTGCAATTAATGACCTTACGGATACCAAAACTTTGGCCCATCTTCTTAAATATGATTCAACCCAGGGAAAATTCGACGGTAAAGTTGAATATGATGAAGAAAACCTTATCGTGGACGGAACAAAATACCGGGTTTCCGCAGAACGTTCTCCCGCGAACATTCCCTGGGGCGCAAATCCTGATGTGGTAATCGAATCAACCGGCGTTTTCAGAACAAGAGAAGGCTCCCGGGGCGGATACGGAGATCACCTGAAAAATGAGAAGTTTCCCGCGAAAAAAGTTATCCTCACCGTGCCGGCAAAGGATAAAATTGACAACATGATTGTACTCGGCGTAAACGAAGACGCGCTTTCCGATTCGGATACCTGTATTTCAAACGCCTCATGTACCACAAACTGTCTCGCGCCGGTTGCGAAAGTACTCAACGATAATTTCGGTATTGACCGGGGCTACATGACGACAATTCATTCATACACAAACGACCAGATCATTCTTGACGGACCCCATTCAGATCTCCGCAGGGCACGGTCCTGCGCTCTTTCCCAGATTCCGACTACCACCGGCGCGGCAAAGGCTGTAGGAAAAGTCCTTCCTGAACTAAACGGCAAACTCGACGGTTCAGCAATCCGGGTTCCCACTCCTACCGGTTCTCTCATTGATGTGGCTGTCATTCTGAATAAAGAGGCAACCGTTGAAGAAATAAACAGCGCCATGAAAAAAGCCGCGGAAGGTCCTCTCAAAGGCATATTAGCCTATACCGAAGATCCCATCGTATCTGTGGACATAATCCATGATACCCATTCCGCAATTTTTGACGCCCAGAGTACAATGGTAAACGGAAACCTTGCAAAAGTTTTCGCCTGGTACGACAACGAATGGGGTTATTCCAACAGAGTCGCGGAACTGGCTGCCAAGCTTGCCTAGGGGGAGACATGGATATCCGAACAATCGAAGAGATTGATCTGAAAGGAAAACGGGTATTGGTACGGCTGGATTTCAATGTTCCCCTGAAAGGGGAAACCATCACCGATGATACCCGGATTACCGCCGCCCTTCCGACCATTGAATACATCCTGAAACAGGAAGGTGCTAAGCTTATCATGATGAGCCATTTGGGACGGCCGAAGGGTAAACCGGATCCTCAGTACAGTCTAAAGCCGGTAGCCCAATATCTCACCAAAAAACTGGACCGGAAAGTAACCCTCACCGAAACACCGGCGGGACCGGACGCGGAAAAAACGGTACTCTCCATGCAGAGCGGTGAGGTGGTTCTTCTCGAGAATGTCCGTTTCGATCCCGGTGAAACAGCAAACGATCCGGAATTCGCGGAAAAACTGGCCCGTCTCGGAGAAGTTTACATAAACGATGCCTTTGGAACAGCCCACCGGGCTCATGCCTCAACAGAAGGGGTAGCCCGGCATCTTCCCGCCGCCGCTGGTTACCTTATCCAGAAAGAGGTAGCCTTTTTCTCCAAACTACTGGAGAATCCGGAAAAGCCGTTTGTTGCGGTGATCGGTGGAGCGAAAGTATCTTCTAAGATTGAAGTTCTTGAGTCTTTGATGGGAAATTGCGACACAATTCTTATCGGCGGAGGAATGGCATATACATTTCTAAAAGCACAGGGACATTCCGTCGGGAAATCCCTTGTAGAAGAGGATCATATTTCTACCGCGGAAAATCTGCTGTCGAAAGCGGAACAGAACGGCGTGACAATCATGCTTCCATCCGATCATATAGCCGCTTCAGAGTTCAGCGAGGATGCGGAGCCGGAAAAACTGGATTCGGCTGATATTCCCGATTCCCATATGGGCATGGATATCGGACCGGAAACGGTGAAACGGTATTCGGAAACAATCGAAAACGCGAAATCGGTTGTATGGAACGGTCCCATGGGAGTCTTCGAATTCGATTCATTCTCCGAAGGTACAAAAAAAGTCGGAGAGTCCATTTCTCACTGTTCCGGAATGACTGTTGTAGGAGGAGGAGATTCCGTCGCGGCGGTCAATAAGTTCGGATTAGCGGATAAAATGAGCCATGTCTCCACCGGCGGGGGCGCTTCTCTTGAATTTCTTGAAGGAAAAACTCTGCCGGGAATCGCCGCGCTTGAAAAGTAACACGGAAAAGGGTATTATAGCCCGGTAGAAACTGCCGGGCTTTTTCTATATCAGCCGCAGAAACAGGAAGGAAAAATGGATCGAATCAATTATATTGCCGGGAACTGGAAGATGCACAAAACACGCAGTGAAGCACGGGAACTCGCGGAATCCTTGAAAAACCAACTGGCAGAATGCCGGAACAAACTCATGGTGGCTCCGCCGTTTACATCCCTTGAAACAGTATCAGAAGTTATCCAGGGGTCGAACATTCTTTTAGGCGCGCAGAATATGGCCGCGGAAGAATCGGGAGCCCATACCGGCGAAGTATCGGTTTTAATGCTGAAAGACATCGGCGTTTCGGTGGTAATCCTGGGACATTCCGAACGGCGGCATACCTATGGAGAAACGGACGAGCTGATCAACAAAAAGGTAAAACTTGCCCTAAGCCACGGGCTAAGCGTTGTACTTTGCGTCGGCGAAACCCTGGAAGAAAGGGAAAACGGCAAGGTGGAAGCAGTTGTGGGAAATCAGCTGGAAAACGGTCTCAAGGATGTATCCGAGCAGGAGATGGAGAGCATTACCATTGCCTACGAGCCTGTTTGGGCAATCGGAACCGGAAAAACCGCGACTCCCGATGATGCCGACAGTGTACACGCGTTCATCCGGAAAAAGTTGACCGGGCAGTTTTCGGAAAATACCAGCGTGAAAACCGTAATACAGTACGGCGGATCGGTAAAACCGGACAATGTAAAAGACCTTATGGCGAAGGAAAATATAGACGGCGCGTTGGTTGGGGGAGCTTCATTGAAAGCGGAAACCTTTGTACCGATTGCGGCATTTAATGAATAAAAAAAACTGGATGAACTCCGGAAACAATAGACAGAAAACAAGAGGTAACGATACATGGGTGCTTTAAGTATTTTTTTACTGGTAATTTTTGTAATTACCGCCATCCTATTAATCATTATTGTCCTTATGCAGGACGAGCAGGGAGAAGGTCTCGGCGGTCTTTTCGGAGGGGGCAGCACTACACCCTTCGGATCACGGTCCGGTAATGTTTTGACCAAGACAACATCCATTCTCGGCGCGATATTCCTGGTAACATCCCTTGTCCTGGCATGGCTGAACCGGACTCCCGAACGTGGAGACGTATCAGCCGCGGCGCGTCAGCTTGAAGCTGAAGAATCTGAAGGAATCAAATGGTGGGACACCGACGCAGTACCGGAATCCGAAACACTTCCCGAAGGGGAAGAAGAGGGAGCAGCTGTAGAACCGGAAAATACCGAAGAAAATTAACCGGATCCGATGCCCCTGATAAGGTAAAGGAGTAAAAAATGAGAGCTGCTATAGTATTCTTCCCTGTAAAAAACCGGGAAAAACTTCTAAAAATTTCAAAAGCCCTCTCGGAAGGGATCCAGCAAAACGGCCATCAGGTCGATATCATCGACGGTTCCCGGGATGTGAACACAAAACTGACGATTTATGAATATGTGGCGGTCGGTACTGAGGTAAACTCTCTTATCGGGGGAAAGATACCCGAATTGGTTGGAAACTACCTATCATCCTCCGGTATGGTAGGCGGTAAGCGGTGCTTTGCCTACCTTATCAAAAAAGGATTTGGCACCCAGAAAGGATTGTCAAGGCTGATGAAAGTAATGGAAGGGCAGGGTATGTTTCTGAAGTTCTCCGATGTACTTTCATCTCCGGAAGAGGCGAAAGAAATCGGGAAACGGCTCCACGTGGGGTAAAAAATTGACTTTTTCGGGTCATACCCGTATAATTTTATGATTCCAAACGAGGTATATGCCCTTTGAATGATTATTATGCCATTCTCGGAATAAAACCAGAATCCACCGGAGAAGAAATCAAGAAAGCATTCCGGCGGAGGGCGAAGCAGCTTCATCCCGACACAAATATCCGGAAGGATGAAGGCGCCGGCATGCGGCTTCTGATCATCGCTTACGAAACCCTCATGGATCCGGAAAAGAGGGAGCGGTACAACCGTATACATAAAGTTATCATCGATGGTTTCGATTACCGGGAATTTCTCCGGCGGCGGAAGAACGACCCCGAAAGCCAGTCAAAACTAATTTTCTTCGATTTACTGCATGAAAAGGAAAGGGACGCCCTATCCCTTTACGATACCCTGGCGGCCAATTACGGGTTTGATCTCTCCGATTATCTAGACCGGGAAGATTTCATGGACTGCGCGTTCCTTCTTGCGGAAGAGTATGAAAAAAATGGTGACTTCAGCAAAGCCTATAATCTCCTTAAAACGTTAGTCACCTATGAATATGAAAAACCGTATTTCCGGCATTTTTTCCAGGAAATAACAGACAGACTCCGGTCTCTGACCTGTTTTAAAATGCCGGGGCATGTGCCGGCCTCGGAGATGCTCCTCTGTCTGAACGAAATGATAACCTTAAGCGTCTCCAGGAAAGATTCGGCATTTTACCTCAAAAAAATAGCTGAAATATGTTTGGACATGGGATTAATGGAGCAGGCTACGGTATACTTGGAACGAAGCATTCGTCTTGACCGGAAAATATCCGGTATAAAAAAATTGAAAGAAAGGATAGGGGCGGATTTATGAACCCGCGCTCTTTTTACAATATAGATTTACATTTAACAGGAAGGTTATACATATGAAAAAAATAATAGTTGCAGGGATTTTCTTTTTTATCACAGCGTTCACAATATCAGGACAAATTATTGACCAGCCTATTGCTGAGGTGAATCTGCATAAACGGGAAGTCATCTGGCTGAAAAAATTCAAGAAACAGGTCGAAACAGTTGAAGAAAATCAATTGGGAGGTCAATCCACAACACAGGAACAGCGGCTGGAACTGCTGAACACTCTGATCGATCAGAAGCTCATTCTCCAGACTGCCGCTAAGGAAGGTTTTGTCGTTACCCAGGATGAACTTGATAAGGGGATTGCTACCTACATGAATTCCCTTTCCATGCAGTACGGCAGGCAGATCACCCGAGCTCAGCTTGTAGAGCAATTGAACGTCCAGGGGCAGACTTGGGATAGTTTCGTTGATGAAATAAAGAATCAATTAAGTCTTGAAAAATACATTATGGAGAAAAAAAGAGAATTCATTAAAACAAAGCTTGATGAGGCCCGAAAGAAGATTACCGAAAAACAGATAAAGGACGTCTACAACACGTACGCAACCCAATTTTCCAACCCAGCAATGCGGAAAATTAAGCATATTTACATAAGCACGCAAAACGCCGATGCCGCCGGAAAGGAAGAAGCCCGGAAGGAAGCCGAACTGGTGTACCGGAAATTGAAATCGGGCGGAGCTGATTTTGAAACCATGGCTGAGGAACATTCCGACGAATCGGGAAGCAAGTACGCCGGAGGCGATGTGGGATGGGTTCTCCGGGTCCAGGATCCCCGGTACGACAGTAAGTTCATCAAGAAGGTATTCGACCTTGATGTGGGAGAGCTGAGTACCGTGTTCGAGTCGAGCGGAGGATACCACATCGTTAAAGTAACCGCCGAAAGGGACCCCCGGGTGCCCGGCCTGAATGACCCCGTCCTGCCCATCCCGGGAAGCGACATCACGGTAAAGGAACAAATAAAAAACCTGCTTCTCCAGCAGGAACAAACAGCAATTATTCAGCAGGTGTCGAATGATATAGTGGATGAGCTTCGGGGGAAGGCCGATATCCGAATCTATGAGGACAGGCTGGACTGGTAGCACCATGGGGGTAAGGAGATGGGGAAGGATATTAGCGGTACAGGCTCTCTACTGCTGGGAGATGTCCTCCCCGTCCCAAGAAGAACTCTTATCCTTCCCCTGGATGGACCGGAACGGTAAACAGGAAAACAACCGGGAAGCCGCCGATTTCGCCAGGCTGCTTCTCGGCGGCACACTTGAAAACATCGAAGAGATAGACGGCAAGATCAAGAAACAGCTTGAACATTGGGATTTTTCCCGGCTCGGTAAGGTGGATTTGGCCATCCTCCGGCTCAGCGCCTACTGTCTCTTATACCGGAAGGACATTCCCGCCACCGTCACAATTGACGAAGCGGTGGATATATCCAAAGATTTCTGCGGTGAAGATTCCTATCGTTTTATCAACGGCGTTTTGGACGGAATGCGGAAAGTAAACTCCCGATGAAAGATGGGAAAAAAAAGATACCCGTATTAACAAAATTTTTCATCCTCTCGTTAACGTCCGCGGCGGTTATCCTCCCGGCAATCATGATCATAACATCACGGGTTACAAAAAACCGTGAAGACAAATTCACCGCAGTAATAGAGGAAATCGACCATGCCCTTGAAGATGAGACATACGCCCGGGTAACCGGTCTGATCCGGAAGGGGGGGAAATCCTCGTACTCCGCGAAATCATGGCTAATGGTGCTCAAAAGGGCCCATGAGTTCGGTAAAACGCAGGATAACTGGAACCTGCTCGCTGAACTTTCCCAGGACGCCCTGGCTGATTTTCCCGGTAACGAAAAAATCGCCGCCTCCGCAGTTCTTTCCGCCATCGATTCCGGAAACAATGAGCAGGCATGGGAAACAGCCCGGAAACACCTAACCGGTGAACAGTCCCGGGAAGTAAGAACCGAAGCCTTTCTGTTAAACGCGTTCAGCACGGTAAAACCTGATCACGATAAAATGACCGGAAAGCTCGCCTCTATTCCCTGGTCGGATGATCCTTCGTTATTTGAAGAAGCATCCGGCATGACCGGTGACCGGAGATTTCTCATTGACGCTGCTCTTCTTTCATTGAAAGAGGGCAACTTTAAAGAAGCCCTAGGATACCTTGATCGAAGCGGAAGTATACCGGGCGCTAAATACCTTAAAGGGCTTACACTGTATGACGCGGGACGTCCCGGGGAAGCCTATACACTTTTCCTGCGGGAATTGGAAAAACCGTCCGGTGAAGAATCACGCCGGGGTGAATTGCACCTGCTCTGCGGCGACGCCGCGTACCTTTCGGGGAATTACTCCGAGAGCGCTTTCCATTATAGACAAGTTCTGTCTTTCGTTCCCGGAATATCTCCCGTACCCTACATCAATATTGGCCGCGGGGTTGGTCCATTGAGGGCGGAACCGGATCTGCTTGAACGGGGGCAAATACTTTTCCCGGAAAATCGAAAGCTTACCGGCATCTTGGCTCTTCTATATATAGATACAGGTGAGCCCGAACGGGCTAAGGCTGTTGTCGCGGATTTTGTAGGAGAGGAGGAAGGGAATATATCACTCCTGGTTCTTAGTGAACTGACCGATAAATCCAACGACACCAGGTTTGCTGCAGCGCTTCAGAGAATACATAAGGCATTTCCGGAAAATTCACTGGTGACCCGGTATTACCTGTGGCAATCCCTTGCCCGAAGAGATTTAAAACGAATTGGTCAAATTCTCGAAAAATCGGCATCAGAATCAGATTCTCCGTGGTACAGGTTTTACTCCGCCCTCTGGAGTATCTCCCGGGGGAACCAGCCGGATTTTCCCTCCATATCCCAGGGGATATACGGTTGGTACGGTGCGTATAATACAGCAGTCTTGGAAAACAGACGAAGAAACACGGGAGCAAGTACCGCCTTGCTGGACCGGCTCACCCGGCCGGAATTTTTCCCGGCAGTTTCATCCGGAGATATGGCCGATGCATACGCGTTAAAAGCGGAGTTATATCTTAAGCAGGATGCTCCCGTAATAACCGTGAAGGAGGCACTAGAGCGGGGATTGGAAATAGATCCTCTGAATATCCGGATACATTCCCTCATGGGAAGAATATCATCACCGGATTAAATTGTCCGGGACAGCAAATCCCGGTCAACTCCTTTTGTGGTTAAGAAAAGGCCATAATTTCATATAATATATAAATTTAGATCGGGTTGACCGGG
>CAYLLE010000151.1:0-8243 GCA_964384485.1 uncultured Spirochaetales bacterium
CCCCGATACAGCCCCGATTTTTCACCGGGCGGTGGAAGACCTGATCCGGAGGCTTGCCGCAAAAGAGTCCGCGTTTTAATACGTCCGCTTTACTTTAAAACAAAAACAGACTAACATGGATGCATGCCGGTATTTGGACCAGTACCCTCCCGCAGATTGGGAAGGAGTTTAGGTATTAACAACATTCCGCCGAAAATCTGTACCTACGCCTGCGTGTATTGTCAACTCGGCCGCCCCGTAAAAATGCAGACGAAACGGGAAGTATTTTTTGAGCCGTCACAATTACAAAGAGAAGTTGAAACACGGCTGGCAGAAATTACTGATCCTGCTGAATATCCGGACTATTTAACTTTTGTACCGGACGGAGAACCTTTACTGGACCGCGGCTTCGGTGAAGAACTCACATTCTTGAAAGAAAAAAAATTAAAAACCGCGGTCATCAGTAATGCTTCCCTTTTAGGCGATCCGGCAGTCCGGAATGAGCTTACCGAAGCGGATTGGGTTTCCGTTAAAGTTGACAGTGTCCATGAAAATATATGGCGCAAAATAAACCGTCCGGTACGAAGCTTGAATTTCAACAGCATCCTTGAAGGGATAATGGAATTCCGGAGAAAATTTAACGGGACATTAGTAACCGAAACGATGCTGGTAAAAGACGTAAATGACAGCGCCGCCTTAATCGATACCCTGACGGATTATCTTTCAGATTTAAAACCTGCTACCTCATACATTTCCATCCCCACCCGGCCGCCGGCAGAAAACTGGGTCGCCCCGCCCGACGGAGAAACCATAACAAGAGCTTACGAACAGTATACGAAAAAAAATATTCCTGCTGAATTACTTATTTCCTACGAAGGAGACGATTTTACCCCGGGCAAAGATTTTAAAAACGACATTCTGTCAATCTGCTCGGTACATCCCATGCGCCAGGAAGCGGTGGACCGTTTACTCGCGCGCCATGGAGAAAGTGTGACTGCTCTGCAAAAATTGGTAAAGAATAAACAACTCCTAAAACTCTTCTATGGTGACAATACCTTCTATCTTCGCAAGTTGAAGTAGAACCTGTACGCTGCTCCGCTGCAGAAACACGATTAAATGCAAACACGGCTATAAACTGCTATTTAATCCACAGGAGGGTCCAGACACGGATATCTTCAACGGTAAATTCCGCGACCGGGCCCTTATCGGATTTCACCACCTTCCAATCTATCGCCCTGGGAGCACCCGGTTTATCCGGCGAATCGGCATAAACGGATGTAATACCTTCCGGTACAAGGGCGCGAACGGTTAACGAATGAACCGGTTCGGGTTCTTCCCTCGGTTCATTCCAGGCGGAGGATTTTTGACCGGTCAAATTAACAAGGGATATTACAACGTGTTCAGCCGTTTCGGCTATATGGGTCCAGACGAAGCCGGCCCGGGGCAAACTGGAAACGGCCGGACCGGTAAAAACGAAGTCATCACCGTCGGATCCGGAAAACTCCAAAGTTATGTCGGAAACGGACGGACCGTAGAGAAGATTCCGATAGGCGACTACAAAGTCCGCGTACCGCCGGAACCTTTCGTATCCTTCCGCGGAAAGAAATCCGTGATTAACATAGTACGGATCACGGAGTACACCGCCGTTTTCTCCAAAAACCAAATGATACGCTCCGCTCGTATTGATTACCGCGAACGCCAGAGCCAAAGCGTTTTCCGCGGCACCGTCGGCATCCGCGGCGGATGCACGCTCCGCCGGAAAAGGTGACAGATACGCCGCCAGGATTACCGGTTTTTCGGAAAGCAGCCGGGCCTCGCGGATCAGACGGTACAAGTGTTCAAATTCCGTATGGGGAGGCCAAACCTCGATGTACAGGGCATCTACTGAACTTTCAGCCATTTCTTTGATCGGCCAGTTATTCACACAGTTAAAAATCACCCCCGGACTATTCCGTACAGCCGATAAGGATACCTTAACATCGTCCGCCAGACCGGGAAACTCATCTTCAAGACGGTGGAGTTTCAAGTTCATCCGGTCTTCGTTGCCGCCCGGATCGGGAAGTATTCGGGAATAGGCCCGTTTGGGGGTTCCGTACGTATCAAGATGGATGCCCTCGAAGGAAAGGACATTGAGTGACTTTGTAAACTCACCGATAAGGCGGCGCCTCCATTCAGAGCCGGGGCTTATATCCATTATGGAAAGCCATCCGCCCAAGGTGGATGGATTCCCTTCGCGGTTGTAAAGACGCCATTCAGGATAGGCCTCCGCGAATTCCCGGGATGCTCCGTATACCGCACCGTACGCTAAACAAGCCATACCCCTGTCCCGGCAGGAGGCAAGCTTTTCCGCGATCACGTCAAGAGAGAGTTCGCGGCCTAAGGGATCGATGTACTCCGCTGCCGGCGGAAGGAGCGTTTCGTGCCGGTACATCCAGTCATAATACTGAATAACATTGAGGTGATACCGGGCCAGGGATTCGGTATCGTCAAGATCTCCTTTTTCGTCCGGAGAAAAACCGGACAGGAATCCGTACCGAGGTGCTGTTTTCCAGCTCTCCGCGACATCAAAAGCGGTGGAGGCTAACACAGATACATCATCACCGCAATTAAGCAGGAAAACCGAAAAACCGCACTCCGTATAAAAATCACTTCCGATCGAAATGCACTGACCCGAACACTCCAGTTCCATCGGCATATCCAGAATACACTTCTCCAGATGGTAAACCCTTATGCCGTATTTCCCCGGAACGCCGGCTACAGTAAAACACACATTTTCGCCCGGTCTGTACTGTGCCTTGCGCGGTGTTACGGTTATATTCATGCTTTTACTGCTCCGCTTATCTTTCCCCCAACTACAAACCGTTTCTGAAAGATAATATAGATGAGGAGCACCGGCATAAGCATCAAAATGGCCGCGGAAAAAACAAGTCCCCATTCCGTCGCGTGAGCCCCGTGCAGCCGCTGTACCATTATCGGCAGAGTGTGAGCACTCCGGTTCGGCCCGAGAATAACCCGGGCAGTAAAGAAGTCGTCCCAGGTTCCCTGAAAAATCAGAATAGACAGGGTAGCCAATGAAGGAAGAGATATGGGAATCATAAACCGGAACAGAAAAGTGAAATGGGATCCTCCGTCCATCATTACAGATTCCTGAAGCTCCTTCGGTACGGTCGAGAAAAAACCCCGAAGAAAAAAAGTGTTACCGCAGACCGCGGTCCCGATGTAGAGGAGCATGAGCCCCCAGCGTGTCCCGGTCCCGCCGAACCGGTTGATGATCAGATACTGCGGTATGATATTCAGCACCCCGGGTATCATCAGAGTGATCAGGTAAATACTAAAAAGCATCTCCTTCCCCGGAAAGTTCATCCTGGCGAAGCCGTAGGCGGATAAAGAAGAAATAAAGAGGCTGATAAAAAGGGTGCCCGCGGTAATGATCACGCTGTTCATAAAATATTTCGCGATGGACTCTCCCCGGATCACTTCTATATAATTATCAAGCACAAATTTTTCCGGAATAACCCGGGGAGGAACAGGCAGCACAAATGAAAATTTTTCAAAGGAGTTGCTCACCATAAAAACAAAGGGAAAGATAAAAACGGTAAATCCAATCAGGAGAATTATCCAAACGGCTGTCTTGGAGAATTTCTTTTTAATCATATTTTATATCCCTGAACCTTCAAAGTACGGTTCATTAGTATAGTTATAAAATAGATGCTCACCGCCGTTAAAATTCCGATGGCCGCGCCTTCACCGAACAGTGACAACTGAAAGATTCTCGTATACATCATGTATTGAAGTACACTTGTTCTGCCGGAAGGTCCTCCCCCCGTTAACAACAGTACCTGCAGCAGTACGTTGAACGAACCGATTACCGACTGGACCGCGAGAAAAAAGGTTACCGGTTTCACCAGCGGAATGGTTATCCGGAAAAAACAGGCGGCGGGACCGGCCCCCGCGATAGATGCTGATTCGTACAAATCTTTCGGAATACTTTGAAGGGCGGCAAGATAGATCATCATGGGGTATCCTATCCCCTTCCAGATACCCAGCATCCAAATCACCGCGTTTCCAGACCATTCCCGGTTGAGCCAGTTTACCGGTTCCTTCAGGATGCCCAGGATATTTACCAAAACATGATTAACCAATCCGCTTTCTCCGGGACTAAAAAGGTATCGGAACACCAACCCTACAATGATCCAGGAAGTCACTACGGGCAGATAAAAAGTTGTTCTGAAGAAGTTCCCTTTTTTACCCAGACTGTTTATCAGCACTGCAAATGTTAAGCCGCAGAATAATGTAACCGGTGTTGTGATCAAAGCGTAGAGCAGATTATTCCGGTACGCGTACCAGAACCGGCCCTGGTAGCCTTTGAACAAGTTCCGATAATTTTCAAAACCGATGAACCGCATCTCCTGTTTTACCAGATGATATTCACTCAAGCTCAACATGAGATTACGGATCATGGGATAGATGATAAAGAGTGAAACAAGAATTAACCCCGGCGCAATAAAAGGCGCGGCATCACGCAGTTCTCTGATACTTCTACCGGTCAAACGATTCATACGGATGCTCCCCGGATTTAACTCAGCTCCGGCAGGGCGGTATCCGCCGCCCTGCCGAACTGCCTTAAATGAACTTTATTTTGACAACTCTTCGTCAATTAATTCGGCCCCTTTGGAAAGCGATTTTTTTACCGGTTCACCGTCATTGAAAATCAGCATAAGGGAATCTTTCTCATGATCCTGAATAAGCTGTTTCCTGGGAGACGGTATTCTGGCCTTGGCAGTTTTAAGCTGCTCAAGATACACGCTCCAAATGGAATCGTTAGAAATTGCGGGATTTTCAGCGGCCTTCATATTAACCGGCATCTGCCCCATATTTTCACCCATCATTACCTGAACTTCTTCCGACAACAGGAAGGTGATGAACTTGAATGCTTCTTCAGGATGGTCCGAATTATGAAAAATGACAATATCTTCTCCTCCAACTATCGAACTGGTCTTTCCATTCCATGAAGGTATAACCGCGGGAACAATATTCTTTTCCGCGTAATCGGAAATGAATGTAAAGAACCAGGGACCTTCAAAAATCATAGCATAACCACCGGTCTGGATTCCATCCCACGCGTCGGCAGTACCGTCCAGTTCTTTTATAGCCAACACTTTGTCTTCATACAATTGTTTTATCTGCTTTACCGCTGCCACAGTATCATCACCGTCAAAATATCCGGAAGCCCGGCTGTATCCCGGATCTGTAACGTCGCCGCCGAAGAGCCATAGATAGGGGAGAATGTCCCATTCACCTACCGAACTGACACTGACTGTCGGTTCACCGGGACTGTTCTGTTTACTGGCCTCGATGAACTCTTCCATTGTTTCCGGCGGTGCATCGAACCCCAGCTTTTTCATGGCATCCATGTTGCATACCGCAACCTTCGTATTTGTCCCTAAAGGAAGACCGTAATACTTTCCCTTATAGAGTGCCGTGGATAGCGGCCCCGGGAAAAGGGAGTCAGCCACTTTCTGAAAACCCGGCATTTCATCCAGCGCGATAATACCCTCCAGATCGGCATAATTCGCGAGATCAGTCAGGTCGACCCTGGCGACATCCGGTGTGGAACCGGTCCCTAACGCGGTTATGATCAGATTGTTGTACTGATCGTTGCCCTGGGCCGCAACTTCTACGTTTATGCCTGGATTCCGTTCCTCAAAAAGCGGTATTACCGTTTCCGCGATATAATCGCTTTCAGTTCCCTCACTGAAATTGTGCCAGAAGGTGATCGTGACCGTTCCTTCAGCCGATCCTTCTTTTTCCCCTGCTCCAAATGCAAGTGCACCAAAAAGACAGAATACCAATACTACCAAACTGAGCTTCTTCATTGCTCTCCTCCTTGTTTAATATATATACCGGTTCGGGTTTCCCGTTCTCCGGATAATTCCGCGGCTAAAATTAAATACATAGCGTGCGACCAAAGCAGCGGGGAAGCTGAACTCCCCCACCTTTTTTGCCAATTATCAGCTTCTTCCTCGCTGAACAGGTATTCCGGAACCTGCTCAGGAAGTTCACCCTTATCATTTGCCTGTGTTTCTATCCACCGGAAAATTTCAAGAGACTTTTCCGGTTCACCGGTTTTTACATAGTACCACCCCAGCCAGGCGGAAAGGATAATCCACGATCCTCCTCCGTAATAGGTGTCCCCCGGGTACCGCTTTACTCCGCCGTTTTTTAGAATGTTCTTTTCTATGTAGGAGGCCGTATTCTGCATAAGCGTTTCTTCCGGACTTATACAGCCAAAAGGAACGGAAAGCCACAATGCGCTTGCATCGGATAAATTACTGCCTAAATATTTCGGAACTGTTTTTCGATTCTCCAAAGCCCTTTCAAGAAATAACTTTACTTTTCCGGCAATTAAAGCGAGATCCACACGTCCGGTAAGTTCAGCCATAGACCGGCAGCCGCCGTAAACGCAGGCCAAACTGGAAGGGTGAATCCCGTCCCCATTTTCCTCCCAGCAGTCGTAGTTCGGAAGCATCCAAACAATATCAAGATACCGGACCGTTTCATCCACTGCCGGCCGAAGCTCCTCCAAAAATTCACGGTCACCGCTCATGTTCACATACTCCGCGGCCGCCCACAGCCATGCACCATAGCCGTCAATCTGGAATGCCGGCCAATTGTCTGATACTGTTTTCCCGTCCAGATGATATCGAGCCGGGAGAAAATCTGTCAGTCCGGGGGTAAGGGAAGAACGGATCTTTGATTCCAAAGCGGTAATCTTGTCTTTTTGCGCGGTAATTGTTTGTATATTCCATTCCATCGCTTTTTTTGCCGGTTCGTACCGTTCCCACCTGCAGAGGGCGTAAATGATGAAGGCGCTGTCTCGCAGCCAGTTGAACCTGTAGTTCTCGAATTTCGAGCAAGCCGGAAAAGCACCGGTTTCGGTTTGTTCTGCCTCAATTAGCTCTATGCTCCGTTTTACCAAATCCATCTGACAATCTCCATATTTAACGTAAACGTTTACGTTCGTTCTCAAAAAAAATTAAGTACTGATGCGAAAATTGTTGTTACGGAGAAAAACCGATGCTAATTCCTTATAAGAAAGCGTTATTTCAGGACCAACAACAATTTTCGCATCAGTCAATATTTCGTACACTCTCCCGTTCAACGATACTATGGGGCAGAATAATACTCCTGGGTTTTTCCGCGAAAAGCAGCTCCACGGCAGTACTTCCCATCTCCCGGAGCGGCTGCTTGACGGTAGTGAGCGGCGGAATAGCCATCTGGGCATCCAGGGTGTCGTCAAATCCGATAACAGAAATGTCTCCCGGTACCGCGATTCCGCTTTTATGAGCCGCAGACAGGAAACCCAAGGCCATTTCGTCACTGGCGGCAAAGACCGCGGTTATATCCGGAGCTTGTTCAAGCAAATCGCCGGCCGCCTCCAAACCGCTTTGGTAGTGGAAATCACCAAATGCGATAAACCGGTCTTCCGGTTCAACACCGTACTTTTTTAATGCCCCTTTATATCCTTCTACCCGTGGACGTCCCGCCACCGGATCTTCCCTGGTTCCGGCGAGCATGCCGATTGATCGGTGTCCGGCCTTAAGCAGGTATTCTGTCGCGTTATATGAAGCTATTTCGTCGTCAATTCTCACGTAAGGTACCGGATAAGTACTGGTATATGTGGCGACCAGCACCATGGGAACATTCATCCGCTCCACAGTACGCTCATACTCTTCGGTAAGCCATTCACTTACAAAGATGATCCCGTCCACCCGCTTCTCCGCGAGCATTTGAAGATAGTCGGCGGTGCGCCGGCCGTTACTGTCGGTGTTGCAGATGATAACACTCTGACCGATCCGCTGGGCGTCCGCTTCGATACCTCCGAGCAGTTCCGACGCGAACCTGCTGGTTACCGAAGGGAGGAGCACCGCGATGGTATGGGATTTGCTGCTTACCAAACCCCGGGCCAAGGCATTCCGGGTATAACCCAATTCTTCTATGGCCTTCAGGACACGCTTCATGGTCTTTTCCGAATAGCCTTCCTGCCCGTTAATAATCCGGGAAACCGTGGCAATCGATACATTTGCTTGTTCCGCTACATTTTTGATGGTTACCATTTACCGCTCCGGTTACGTAAACGTTTACGTAACTATTGTATCATAACGCCGAATTTCTGCGGTGTCAAGAAAAAATTGTGGGGATTCCTGAAGATCAGCAAATCCCGGTCAACTCCTTTTGTGATTAAGAAAAGGCCATAATTTCAT
>CAYLLE010000152.1:0-8221 GCA_964384485.1 uncultured Spirochaetales bacterium
AAGAGATTCCGGTCCGTACATTCAAACGGGAATTGATGACGGCCATGGAAAAGCTGAAAATCCCCCGGGAGTTTCTGAACCGTTCCCTCAATGAAGGATTTTCCGGCGGTGAGAAGAAGCGGAACGAGATTCTGCAGCTCAATCTGCTCCGTCCGAAGCTTTCCATCCTGGATGAAACAGATTCGGGTCTGGATGTTGATGCGTTGAAGCTCGTGTTCTCAAATATTCGGGAACGGTCCGATCAGGGTACCGAGTCTTTTATCATCATTACCCACTACGGCAGGGTTCTGGAATACCTCGATCCCGCAGGGGTACATATCATGCACAACGGACGGATCGTCCGGAGCGGCGGACTTGAGCTAAGCCGGCAGATCGAGAAAGAAGGGTTTGATTCTGTCCTGCCCGGGGAGGAATAATGGCAAAAGAAGAGAAAAACGACCGCGCCTCCCTCTCTGAAATAAATGCCCAGTACGAAAGTCTCTACGGTTTCCGTTCTTCCACTGAATATATGGAAGGAGCCGTGAAAGGGCTGGATGAGAAGGTGATCCGGAATATTTCAAATATTAAGAACGAGCCTGAATGGATGACCGATTTCAGGCTTAATGCTCTGGAGTTGTTTAAATCCATGCCTGATCCGCAGTGGATCGACGGCGGGATATTTTCCGGAATTCAGTATGAAGACCTCTACTATTACGCCAGGGCGGCGGACAAACAGTCAAAAAGCTGGGATGATGTGCCGGAAAATATAAAAAACACATTTGAACGGCTTGGAGTCCCGGAATCGGAGCGGAAATTCCTGGCCGGTGTTTCCGCGCAGTTTGAATCGGAAGTTGTTTACCACCATATGCAGGAAGAACTTGAAAAACTCGGCGTGATCTTCCTGGATATCGATTCGGGGCTGAAAAAGCACGAAGACATCTTCCGAAAATATTTCGCCACCCTGGTACCGCCGGAGGACAACAAGTTCGCCGCCCTTAACTCTGCAGCCTGGTCCGGCGGAAGCTTTATTTACGTACCGCCGGGTGTTAAAGTGTCGATTCCCCTGCAGGCCTATTTCCGGATCAATGCCGAGAGTATCGGACAATTCGAACGGACCCTGATAATTGTCGATAAAGGGGCTTCAGTCCACTACATAGAAGGCTGTACCGCTCCCGTCTACTCCCGGGACTCATTTCATACCGGGGTTATCGAGCTCTTTTCACTGGAAGATTCATACCTCAGATATACCACCATCCAGAACTGGTCCACCAACGTCCTCAATCTGGTGACCCAGCGGGGTTTTGCCGGAAAGGGGGCTGTCCTGGAATGGATGGACGGCAACCTGGGCGCCAAGACAACTATGAAGTATCCGGCGGTCTATCTCGGCGGAAGCGGCGCCAGCGGCAGGATAATGTCCATAGGTTATGCTTCCGAAGGACAGCGTCAGGATGCCGGCGGAAAGATCATCCACGGCGCCGACCGTACCAGCTCCTCCATCACCTCCAAATCGATCTCCCAGAAGGGGGGCCGGAGCTCCTTCCGGGGACTGGTAAAGGTGGAGGAAGGCGCGTCCCGGGTAAAAACCGGAATACGGTGTGACGCCCTCCTGCTGGACGACATCTCCCAATCCGATACCTATCCCACTCTGGATGTCGGAGAAAATGAGGATGTCCATGTGAATCATGAAGCCAGTGTGGGAAAGGTTAACAAGGATCTTGTATTCTACCTTATGAGCCGGGGAATAAGCGAGGACGAGGCGGTGTTCATGATTGTGAACGGATTTATCGAAGAGTTTACCAAGGAACTCCCCATGGAGTACGCGGTGGAACTGAACCGTCTCATACGGCTGGAAATGGAGGACGCCTTAGGATGAGCAGCTTTCTCGACACGAAAAACCGTCCGGTCAGGTCGCTCCGGCTTGAACCGTTTCTGGAACAGCTAAATACCACTCCGGATCTCCGGTCCGCGGACCGGTCTGCATGGAAAGATGCCGTTAAACTATTTTTCGAAACCGGTATACCCGGAAAACCCGATGAGGTATGGCGCCGATTCCCTGCTGAATCCCTCGATCCGTCGTCGTGTGTTCCCGCGGGAGCGGAATATGAACTCCTGGACCGCAATCTGGAACCGGTTTCCGGAATTTCCGGTCTTGAAACCGTTACTTACGGTTCGGCTTTTTCTCCGGAGGAAAAACACGCGTATTTCAGAGATACCCTTGCTGCGGAGATCGGGAAAAGCAAAAAGCGGAATCCCGGCGCTCCCAACGACCTTAGGGAGAATAAATTCACTTATCTTAACCGGGCATTCTCCCGGGAAAATTACTACCTCCGCCTGGAGAAGGGAGCCGAGCTTCCCGGGCCGCTTCTGCTCCGGGCACACCCGGAATCCGGGGCGGAGAAACCCCTCTTCTTACCCCGGATCATGATCCACCTCGAACCGGGAGCTCAAGCCGAACTCGCTGTGGTATTCCTGGGTGGTTCGGGAGGAATGACCGCGGGCAGCCTCCGGATTCTCCTTGAACCGGGAGCTTCACTTAAGATACTAACCGCGGCCGGTTTAGACAGCCCCTGTTATCTGGAACAGCAGGCAGTGCTTCGTGATGAAGCCGTAATGACCGGAGATTTTATGCAGGCCGGTTCCGCCGGGTCCAATGGCATGATAGATCAGCTTACCGTTCTCCAGGGCAGGGGGAGCAGTTACTCCGGTTCCGGAATAGTTCTTGCCGGGGAGGAAACGGCACAGGGCCAGAAGATCCGGGTTGAACAAAACGGAGAAAATACCCGCTCCGAGCTTCTTGTTAAAAGCCTTGTGCATGAAGGCTCTCGAAGCATCTTCAACGGAATCCTCCGGATGCCCAAGGGAGCCAAGGGCGCGTCGGGGAACGAGCGGAATCTGAACCTGCTCCTGGGTAAAAATTCCCGGGCCTACGCCCTGCCTCAGCTGGAAATCGTCGAGAATGATGTGGAGTGTTCCCACGGTTCCTCGGTTTCATCCGTTGACCCGGAGGAACTCTACTTCCTGCAGACCCGGGGGTTATCTCCCGATGCCGGACGAAGGCTGCTGATTCAGTCTTTTATCCGGCAGATCACCGACAATATGGCTGTTTTTTCCGGCACACCCCGGATACGGAAATTTATCACCGAAACAATAGGAGTCCCGGAGCTTGATTATGAATATTCAGAAGATTAGAAGCGCCTTCCCCATTCTCCGCCGCACGATGCGGGATAAGCCCCTGGTATATTTCGACAATGCCGCCACCAGTTTGAAACCCGAACCAGTAATTGAAGCGGTAAGTAACTACTACAGGAACACCGGCGCGAACATTCACCGGGGCGTGTACGAACTGAGCGAACGGGCTACCCTGGACTATGACAGCGTCCGTGACCGGACCGCCGGTTTCATAAACGCCCATTCCGACGGGCACATCATTTTTACAAAAGGTACAACCGAGTCGGTGAATCTGGTGGCCTATGCCTGGGGAAGAAAGTTCCTCTCGGAGGGTGATGAAATCGTGACCACCGAAATGGAGCATCACTCGAATCTTATACCCTGGCAGGAGCTTGCAAAGGAGCGGGGAGCGGTTCTCAAATTTCTCCGGGTTGATCCGGAAACGGGAACCCTGGATCTTGATAACATTAATTCGGTGATCACCGACCGGACCAAACTGGTAACGGTAACCGCTATGTCCAATGTCACCGGCTACATGCCCGATGTACAGGCCATCTCCCGGGCCGCCCACGCGGTCGGAGCGGTGATGATGGTGGATGCCGCGCAGTACGCGTCCCACCACCGGGTGGATGTACAGGAGATCGACTGTGATTTTATCTCCTTCAGCTCCCATAAGATGTGCGGGCCCACCGGGGTCGGCGTTCTCTACGGCAGAGAAAAAGTTCTGGAAGAGATGAATCCCTTTCTCTACGGCGGCGATATGATCCGGAAAGTCTGGAAAGACCGGGCGACCTACAGCAGACTTCCCGACAAGTTTGAGGCCGGAACTCCGAATATTGCCGGAGTGATCGGTTTCGGTGCTGCGTTGGATTTTTTAGAAGAGGTGGGTATGGAAAACATCACAAAGCACGAACAGGAGATGCTTGCCTATATCTATGAAAAGACAAAGGATCGGGACGATATTGAGGCATACGGCGGAGCTGACCTCTCCCGGCGGGGCGGTATTTTCTCGTTCAATTTCGGAACCGTTCATCCCCATGACACCGGAGCGGTCCTGGACAGCGAAGGGGTAGCGGTCCGGACCGGATTCCACTGCTGCCAGCCTCTAATCCGGCTCCTCCAAATACCCGGCACGGTCCGGGCATCATTTTATCTTTACAATACAAAAGAAGAGATAGATATTTTTCTAAACGCCTTAACCAAAGTAAAGGAATTGTTTCTATGAACTTAGACGAAGAATTATACCGTGAAATTATCATGGAGAATTACCGCTCCACAAAAAACAAGCACACCCTCGAGGGGGCTGTCCGGCATCATGAGGGGGCAAATCCCTCCTGCGGCGACGATATCGAGCTTTTCCTGATGCTGGAAGACGGGAAAGTGACTGATGTCTCCTATGAAGGGATCGGCTGCTCCATCTGCCTGGCCTCCGCCAATATGCTCTGTGACGCGGTAAAAGGTATGACGTTACCGGAAGTGGATGAGCTAATCGGGATGTTCAAGGGCATGCTTACCCGGGAGGAAGAACCGGAGTTTCCCGAGGAGCTTTCGGATCTGGAGGCTATGCAGGGAGTGCGGAAATATCCTCTCCGGATAAAGTGCGCCCTTCTTGCCTGGACTACCCTTGAGGAAATGCTTGAAGAAGGAGAGAAGCAGTAATGTATACAGAAGAAGATATTTTGGAAAAGATCCGTCCCGTTATTGATCCCGAGTTAGGTTATTCCGTAGTTGATATGGGATTAATCTACAAAGCCGAATATTCTCCTGAGGACGGTTCAGTCCTCATCGACATGACCTTGACCTCTCCGATGTGCCCCTTAGGTCCGGTTATGGCAAAAGAAATTGAAGAACGGCTCAAAAAGGATCCGGCGATTCAAAAAGTGGAAATCAAATGGGTATTTGATCCGCCCTGGGACCCTAAAACCATGGCCAACGAAGAGGTACGGTGGGACCTGGGCATTTTTTCCTGATTCTGGTATCATCCATCTGCAATAAAACTAATCACGTAAATTTCGAGGAGTCAAATTATGACAGAATCCCTTAAAAAACATTCCGTAATGACGAAACGTCCCGGCCCGGTTGTACTTGCCATCCTGGATGGTGTAGGCATCGGAAAATATGAGGAAGGCGACGCAGTCCGCGCGGCCCTTACTCCCCATTTAGATCGATTGACGCGGGAAAACCCGTCAACCCGGCTAAAAGCTCACGGAACCGCCGTCGGGCTGCCCTCGGACGGCGATATGGGAAACAGCGAAGTCGGCCATAATGCCATCGGCTGCGGCAGGGTCTTTTCCCAGGGTGCCAAGCTGGTAAACGATTCCATCGCCGGCGGTACCCTATTCAGCGGAGAGGTCTGGCAGAAACTCATCGGCAATGTCAAAAATAACGGGTCAACCCTCCATTTCCTGGGCCTTTTCTCCGACGGCAACGTCCACAGCCATGTTGATCATCTTGAATCGATGCTCAAGAAAGCTGCCGAAGAAGGGGTAAAACGGGCGAGGATACACATCCTTCTTGACGGAAGGGACGTGGGAGAAACCTCAGCTCTGAAGTATATCGGTCCCTTTGAAGAGTTCCTCACGGAACTGAACAGCGGCGGGGTTGATTACCGGATTGCCTCCGGCGGAGGACGAATGGTCGTTACCATGGACCGGTACGGCGCCGACTGGGGAATGGTGGAGAAGGGATGGCACACCCATGTCCTGGGAGAGGGACGGCAGTTCCCGTCAGCCGAGAAAGCCGTGGAAGAGCTCCGGAAGGAGACCGGCGCCATCGACCAGGATCTGCCGCCCTTCGTTATCGCCGACGGCAGTGAGCCGGTGGGGACGATTGAAGACGGAGATTCGGTTATATTTTTCAATTTCCGAGGCGACCGGGCCCTGGAAATAACAGCGGCCTTCGAAGAGCAGGATTTTACCCATTTTGACCGGAAACGGTACCCGGATGTGGAATATGCCGGGATGATGCAGTACGACGGAGATCTCCTGGTTCCGAAGCAGTACCTGGTCTCCCCCCCCGCTATCGACCGGACCATGGGAGAATACCTGGCGGCCACCGGAGTCCGTCAATTCGCCTTGAGCGAAACCCAGAAGTACGGCCATGTTACGTACTTTTTCAACGGGAACCGCACCGGTAAATATTCGGAGGAGCTGGAGGAATATGTGGAAATACCATCCGACCGGGTTGCTTTCGAGCAGCGGCCCTGGATGAAAGCGGCCGAGATAACCGACCGGGTAATCGACGCGGTAAAAAGCGGTGATTACGACTTCATCCGGCTTAATTACCCGAACGGTGATATGGTGGGGCATACCGGGATTTTTCCCGCCGTGGTATGCGCCATGGAAGCCCTAGACCTGTGCCTGGGCAGACTCATAAAAGCGGTACGGGAAGCCGAAGGCGTCCTGATCGTATCCGCCGACCACGGCAATTCCGACGACATGTTTCAGCGGAACAAAAAAAAGGAGATTGTCTTAAAGGAGGACGGCACCCCGGAAGCGAAAACTTCTCATTCTCTGAACCCGGTTCCCTGTATCGTGTATGATCCGTCCGGAAAGGGTGATTACAAGAAGACTCTCCGGGAAGGGCTGGGTATCAGTTCCCTGACGGCTACCTGCATCGAATTTCTGGGGTACGAGGCGCCGGAAGATTACGATCCGAGTGTGCTGGTCCGGTAATTAATGTCACGGAACGTGGACAAAACTTCCGGCTAACATCTGGTTTCTCAAGAAATTAGATGATTCTCTATGAAAAATAGATTTAGTGTCGGATATCTTGCCGTTTTGTATGGATTTAGAAAGATTTTATGTCCACGTTTCGAGTCACTACAAAAAAAACGGGCTGCCTGAGACAGGCAGCCCTAATCTTCCAAGAATAATCCTTCCGTGGGGAAAGATCATCTTTTTCCAGTTATCGAATATTTAACTCTATCTTAGGTTCTATCGTATACTCTTCACCCGGTTTCAGGATGAAATCTCCCTCCACCGAAAGACCGCCGGATACGATCCGGATCCTTGTTCTTCCCGGGTTGGTCTGGAAGGTCAGTCCGGACTGACGGGTATTGTCGACGTAGACTTCCACGTCCTCTAGGGGATTCCTGACAAAGGGATTCAGATACTTCGGATCGATGGATACCGTAGCTTTTGCCTTCGAAGGCTGCAGTACGGCGTGGATTGTCTCGTTTCCGTTCAGTCTGATGGATGTCGAGAAATCGTTGTATCCCGGAGCGGAAACGGTAACCGAGTATGTTCCGGGTTCGAGATCCTCTTTGTAGGTAGGACTTCCCTTGTAGGAGCCGTTCAGATAGACCCGGGAGTTGCTCACGTTGGAGGTTACCGTCAGGCTGTACCGCATCGGGTCTAATTTTGCCTGAATGGCCTGGTCTCCGGTTATATTCAGGTTCTGGCTCCAGTCGTAGTACCCGGAAGACGTGACCCGGAAGTTGTGATTACCCGGGTCAACCTGGACTGTGGTCGGAAGGCTCCCTTTGACCTGGTTGCCGTCCACATACAGAGCGGCGTTTCCCACGTTCGCGGAAACCCGTACCGAATACAGGGCTTTCTGCAGTTTCGCCGTTATGGTGATTTCTTCGGTGATATTGAACTTCCGTTCCCATTCTTCGTATCCGCTGGCCCGCAGGGTGATCGTATGTTCTCCCCGGCTCATGCTCAGGGTTACCGGATAGGGATCCCGGTCGTCCAGTTTTACCCGGTTGTTATCAATGTAAAGCTGAGCGCTTGTTACGTTGGTCTTTATAGTGACATTGTAGTTTCTCGCTCCCCGGGATCTTCCGGTGGCGCTGCTCTGCGCGAACAGATCAGCCGCCGAAATGAACATGAGGAGTATGAGAAAAATGCCTGTTACTTTTTTGTTTCCCATAATTGTTACTCCGTAAATTTTTTTTACCGCGGAGCGGGAGCTGAAGCTCCCGGTTTTCCGCGTCTCTTTTTAAATATACTAATTAACGGGTCTTCCCTTCCAGAAGAAGGATACCCGCCTCATTTCCGATTCCCTTGATACCGATACCAGGGGGAACTATTTCCAGGTCCGGAACGATCTGGAATAATTCGGTTTCTTC
>CAYLLE010000153.1:0-8114 GCA_964384485.1 uncultured Spirochaetales bacterium
ATATTGAACGGCTGGTCCAGCTCATCTTTTCAAAAATCCCCGCCGGGGTGGGCGGAACCGGTTCGCTCATCCTTTCAAAAACTGAATTCCGAACCCTCCTCGAGGAGGGTTCACGGTGGTGCCTGAACCGCGGCATGGCCCGGGAAGATGATCTTGAGAAAACCGAGGAATCGGGCTGCATGGAGGGAGCCGATGCCGGAACAGTTTCGGATAAGGCAGTTGAACGGGGACTCCGGCAGGTGGGCACACTCGGGTCGGGCAATCATTACATCGAAATACAGCGGTGCAAGCCGGAAAATATCGCGGATAAAAAAACAGCTGAGGCGTTCGGACTCACCGTTCCCGACCAGATAGTTGTCATGGTGCACTCCGGCAGCAGGGGATTCGGTCATCAGGTTGCGACCGATTATCTCAAGCGGTTTCTCCCGATGATGGAGTCCAAATTCGGATTCATGATTAAAGACAGGGAACTCTCCTGCGCCCCCTTTTCTTCTCCGGAAGGAAAGGAGTATTTTTCCGCGATGAAATGCGCGGTAAACCTGGCCTTTGTGAACCGGCAGGTTATGCTTCACCGGATACGGGAAGCATTCTCGGAGGTGTTCGGCAAGGGCGCGGCCGGGGAGGTCCGGCAGATCTATGATGTTACCCACAATACGGCAAAACTTGAAACCCACACCATTGAGGGCAGAAGAAGAGATGTAATCGTGCACCGGAAGGGAGCGACCCGGGCATTCGGTCCCGGAATGACCGGGATTCCGGAGGCATACCGGAAAACAGGACAGCCGGTTATAATCGGCGGCAGTATGGAGACCGGTTCATACCTGCTGCGCGGAACAGAGAACGGCGGCCGGGCTCTTTTTACCACGGCTCACGGAAGCGGCAGAGTTATGGGAAGAAGGCAGGCAAAAAAAAGTTTTTCGGGCCGTCAGATCGCCGACTCAATGAGGGCCCGGGGGATCTATGTGGCCGCGGCTTCCGAAGCCGGTTTGGCCGAGGAAGCGGGCGGCGCGTATAAGGATATTGATGAAGTGGTGGAGGCTGCCGAAAAGGCAGGGTTGAGCGAGCCGGTAGCGAAACTGGTACCGGTGGGGAACATTAAAGGATAAAAATGGGATACGCCTTTCCGGAGAATGTGCCTCAGGGGGACGCGGCTTTCCGGGCCTGGGGAAAAAATCTTGATGAACTTTTTAAGGAAAGCGGAAACGCCCTGTTCGAGATTATGGCCGGGATACGGCCTCCCGACCCGGGAAAAGGCAGCGGAGAGAGCCGGGAGATCAATCTGGCCGGGAATGATCCCGAAATCCTTCTGTTTGATTTTTTGAATGAAATCCTCTATTACAAGGACGCGGAATCTGTTCTGCTCCAGCCCCGGTCGGTTAGGGTTTCTCAGGTCGAAGGGAAGGAATACCGGGCAGCGGCGGATACTCAACTTTTTCTTCTGATACCGGGAGAACAGAGGGGGACTGATGTAAAGGCGGTGACCCTATACCGGTTCTATGTGAAAAAGATAAACGACGGATGGGAAGCCGGGGTCCTTCTGGACACCTGATTCCAGCAAATCCCGGTCAACTCCTTTTAATATATAAATTTAGATCGGGTTGACCGGAAATTGCCGACTTGATTCAGTCTGCCTGAAGCTCAGCGATCAGACTCTTAAGGAACGGGTCAGCCTGTTCGTTCGGAATCTGACAGGTCCCCGCGCCGGGATGTCCGCCGCCGCCGTGGCTGTGCATGATATCCCCGATATTCTTGGAAAATGTTTTTTTCACGATAGATCTTCCAACCGAAAATACCGTGTTCTGTTTTTTAAATCCCCAGTTTACCTGAACCGAAACATCGGTTTCCGGATATAAAGCGTACTTGATGAACCTGTTCCCCGCGTAAATGGGATCTTCGTTCCGCAGATCAACAATCAGAACGTTTTTATCCACAACACCGCATTTCCGGATCTGTTCCTGGAACTTTTCCTGGTGTTCCCTGTAGAGCTTAACCCGTTCGGCCACGTCCGGAACCGCGAGAATTTCATCGATGGTGTATTTTCTGCAGTATTCTATTAGAGCCATCATCAGCTGATAATTGGAAATCCGGAAATTCCGGAACCGACCCAGCCCGGTCCGGGCATCCATGATGAAATTGAGCAGGATCCAGCCTTCCGGATCAAGTATTTCCCTTACCGTCAGTTTGGCGGCATCGGTCTTATCGACCGCCTCCATCATTTCATCCGAAACATGGGGAAAAGCATCCTTACCGCCGAAATATTCGTACACCACCCGGGCCGCGGACGGTGAATCCGCGTCGAAAACAAGATTATCGGCCTGATCGATCCGCCCTTTTTCACTGCCGTGATGGTCGAACACCTTGTGCGCAGATTTTACATAGGGAAGATTTGTGATGATATCATTTTTTGTGATTTCGATAAGACCATCCTGCATATCCTTCGGATGGACAAAGGTAATTTCATCCAGCAGATTCTTCTCTTTCAGCAGAACCGCGCAGGCAAGACCGTCAAAATCGCTGCGCGTGACCAGACGGTATTTCCTCCCGTTTTCTTCCTTCTTCACCGCTCAACCCTAAGAGAAATCAGGGAAAAAAGCAAGCCCGGATACCCTTTTCACCGGGAAGCAGAATGTGTACATTATTTATAAATATGATGGATCTAAAAACTCTGAAAAAACCTTTTAACCGGAAAGAGGGAATTGAATATTGGGACCGGAACAAGAATGATTCAAGGATCATACTTACCGGTGATATCGGCGGTACCAACAGCAGATTTGCCATGATAGGGATAACTGATGATGAGTTCGTCCTGCTTCATAAAAAAGTTTATACCAGCAGCGAACTGTCCGGAGTTGAAGAAGGGATCACCAGGTTTCTCGATTCAGCAGAGGAAGAAAAAAAAATAGCCCCTGATTCCGCGGCCCTCAGCGCCGCGGGGCCTGTCAAAAACAACGTCTGCACCCTTTCAAACCTTCACTGGGAAATTGACGGTGATAAAGTCGGAGACCGCTTCGGGTTTCCCGTGCTTGTCATAAATGACTTTATGGGAATGAGTTACGGGATTCCTTTTCTTGACCCGCACAATCCGGAACATCTGACTGTTATTCGGAGACCGGACGGGAAAGAACCTGAACCCGCCGGGCCTGTTTCGGCAATTATCGGCGCCGGCACAGGATTGGGGGTCGGACTCCTGGCGGATACAGGGAGCCGGTATCTGGCATTTCCGTCCGAAGGCGGTCATGCCGACTACAGTTCATGGGACAGGGAAACGGACGCGCTAAAAGATTCGGTGGAAGATACCGAAGGATTCCAGGTGGAATCGGAACATTTCATTTCCGGGGCCGGTATAACCCGGATATACGAATCAGTAACCGGAAAGAAGACCGGCATGAAACCGGCGGAAATCGCTGAAGCCGGAAAGACCGATCCTCAGGCCAGGAAAGCCATGGATCTCTTCATCCGTTCCTATGGCAGATTCTCCGGTAATGCCGCTCTCTTTTTTCTCCCGTACGGCGGATTGTTCTTAGGCGGCGGGATTGTCACCAAAAACATCCCATTCTTCCTGGAAAATCACGCCTTTATTCGCGCCTTTGAACATACAGAACGGCCGAAAATGCGGCAGCTTTTATCGAATATTCCGGTTTACATCATAAAGGATTACTCAGTGACCCTGTTCGGAGCTTCCTACGCCCTATTGAGCAGCGGGTCTCCACTCCAAGGAGCAAAGCATGGATGATGAAATAAAACAGAAAATGCAGCGGAACAATATTGACATAGAACTTACGGAAACCATTCTGAAAAACATCAATGAAGGCCGGTATGACCGGTTCAAACCGGTAAAAGCCGCGGCGTTTCCCGGAACCGATGAACCGGAAATCGTCGATTTTTCAAAAAATCCGTCCCTTTCGCTGCCCCTTGAACAGGCAGACGGAAAGATCAGTCATATCGCTCCGGATATCTCTGTCAAGAGCATCGGCAAAATTGACGGGGACACAATCACCTTCGATCATTCCGCCCTTACAGCCCTTGGGACCCTCCTCTACCCCTATACTTCCTACGGTGTTCTGAACGGAGGATCAGCCACCAGCTACGCTGATACCAAAAAAAACAAGAGCTTTGACGAAGACCTTTTTTCGTTATACTCCGATATTTTCGAGAAAACCGCGGATATTTCCCGGGGCAGGGCAAAGGGCATCACCCCGGCGTTCATCAATCCAGACGGATCCTTCGGACCCAGTTTTCTCGAGTTAAAGATGCGTGCCCTCTTAATCGAAGCCGTTAGATACCAGACGCTGACGGGCAAACGGGAGCGTTCCGACAGCCTCTGCCCCATGTTCCAAATGACCAGTGTAAACAATAACGAAGAGATTGAGAGCACCTACCTCTCCTACCGGGAAAGTCCATTCCTTGCCCCGCTTATCGAGACTTCCGGAATCGACGTAACCCGGACCGAAACAGGGGTGCAGCCCCTAATCGCCGCCTTTACCCATTCGGAAAAGGGGCGGCCGAAAAGGATCTTCCAGGATGCGCAAGGAAACCCCCTGCCCCTTCCCGGAGGTCACGGCCAGAATTTTTCCGTTCTCGAATCGGTCTACCGAAAACTTCGGGAACAGGGAAAACGGTTCGTCTACCTGGGCAATGTGGACAATCTGGGATTCACTCCGGACCCGGCAGGCATCGCCTATCTTGCCCTGACCGGTAAACAGGCAGCCTTCGATTTCACATTTAAAACGGCGGTAGACGTCAAAGGCGGAATCCTGGTCCGGGATGATGAAGGAAACCTTACCTGCGCAGACATCGGCCCCGCGGTCGATAAAGCCGAGATACAAAGAGCGGTTGACTCGGGGACGGACATCCTGTTTAACGCGGCCACAGGGCTGTTTGATCTTGATTACCTGGTTAACCATCTGGAAGAAATACAGGAAAATCTTCCCGTCCGAGTAACCGATCAGGACAAGGACAAGGGGAAATACAGTCAGGCCGAACAGGTGACGTGGGAGGTTTTAGGAGTTCTGGACGATTTTCTTGTGTACGGACAGAATAAATACGACCGGTTTATGGCGGCGAAGATGCTCGTGGAAACCCTGATGACCAGCGGGATTGAACTGGAGAATCCGGCGTTTCCGTCATCGGAAAATCCCGCCGAAGACCTTAAAGGATTGGCTGGAAAACTGCACCGGGGTCTCCAGAAGAAACTCCGGACCATTTACGGATTAAAACTTGAAAACGGGAAATGGATACCCAAAACAACGGAAGAAATCACCGCCGAATTCAGCCTGAGATAGGAGCCCTACTATGGAAAAAATTGATTTTGAAAAAACCGGAGGGCTTATACCGGCAGTTGTACAGGATCATCGGACAGGGGAAGTCTTGATGCTTGCTTTCATGAACAGAGACGCATTGGAACTCACCCGAAAAACCGGGTTTGCCCATTACTTCAGCCGAAGCCGGCAGCAGATTTGGAAAAAAGGAGAGACCTCCGGCCATCTTCAGGAGGTGAAAGAACTTTTTACGGACTGTGACAGGGACACTATCCTTCTAAAGGTGCGGCAGGAGGGGGATACGGCGTGTCATACTGGAAAAAGGAGCTGTTTTCATATCGAACTCTCCTTGTTTGATACGGAGACAAAGAAAACCGGTCCTTAAAAGAACCGGTTCAGGTATATATCTGCCCAAATCAGCCGGCCTCGATGGCCTCGACCGGGCAGGAGTCGGCGCATACGCCGCAGCTTGTGCAAACGTCGGGGTCGATCCAGCGGGCATCATCTTTTTCGCTTATAGCCTCTACCGGACATTCCCCTTCACATACCCCGCAATTAGTGCAGGCATCTGTAATTTTGTATGCCATTGGATAACTCCTCGTAACGTTTTTCAATCCCATTATTAAAAAAACTGAAAAAAAAAGCAATGGGCACGGGTATTTGGGTAGCTTTAATGCTTATATTTAAATAAAATGTAGGTAGATAAAAAAATTTGCTGCGTAAATATGCAAAGGATGCGGAAAAACGATGCCTAGCTTATCACCAGTCATTCACGTGGACAAGGACAAATGCGTAAACTGCCATGCCTGCATTAAAGTTTGTCCGGTAAAATACTGTATGAATGCCTCGAAGGACCATATTGAAATTAACCATGATTTATGTATCGGATGCGGTCAATGTATCGAGGCGTGCACTCACGGAGCCCGGGGTTACATCGATGATTTTCTCCCGTTCATGCAGGATCTAAAATCGGGGTTGCCGATTTCCGCCGTTATTGCTCCTGCCGCTGCCGCCCAGTTTCCCGGAGAATACCTGCAATTGAACGGTTGGCTCAAATCAATCGGCGTTAGGAAAGTGTTCGATGTCAGTTTCGGGGCTGAACTAACCGTTAAGTCGTATGTAGATTACATCAAACAAAATTCTCCTAAATGCGTGATCGCACAGCCCTGCCCTTCCCTGGTAACCTACATCCAGATCTATCAGCCCGAACTCATTCCGTATTTGGCACCCGCTCATAGTCCTATGCTGCATACAATTGCCATGATCCGGGAATATTACCCGGAAGAGAAAAATCATAAAATCGCCGTTATTTCACCGTGTCTTGCCAAAAGACGGGAATTCGATGAAACCGGAATGGGTGACTACAATATCACGATGAAATCGGTTTCCGCGCATCTCTCCAAGAACCGGATCTCCCTTGACCGGTATCCTGCGGCGCCGTTCGACAACCCTCCGGCGGAACGGGCAGTATTGTTCTCTTCTCCCGGCGGACTGGTAAAGACAGCGGAACGGGAAGTACCGGGAGTCGCGGAACGGACCCGGAAAATCGAAGGTCCTGGAGCGGTCTACCCATATTTGAAAGAACTTCCAGAAGTTATTCGGAAGGAATACCACCCCCTTCTGATCGACTGTCTCAACTGCGAACGGGGATGTAACAGCGGACCTGGTACCGATAACGGTGAACGTAATCTTGAAGAGATTGAATTTCATGTACGGAAGCGGAAAGAAGAGCTCAGCGGAAAACCGGGAACAATCCGTTCACTCCGGAAAAATCTAAAACGGTACTGGAAGACTGGAATCTACAACCGCCGGTACATAAACCTAAAAGAAAACTACACTGTTATGACTCCCGCGTCCGTAGATTTGAAGAATATCTACCGCAAAATGCGGAAATACAGCGATGATGACATCTATAACTGCAACTCCTGCGGGTACGGAAGCTGCGAGATGATGGCAACAGCTATCTACAACAATTTAAACATCCCCGAAAATTGTCACCATTATATTGCCGATGTCGCGGAAGAAGAAAAGCAGGAACTCGCAAGGCAGCGGCAGGTGTCTCAAGGCGAAGCGAGGAAAGCGGAAGAAGCACAGGAACAACTGAAGGAAAAACTGCAGGAACTGGAGCAGGCCACCGAGGCTATGAAAAAACTTCACAGCAGCAATACCGATATTGCCGCAAGTTTGACCGGTAATTTAAACGAACTGGATTCGGATAACGACGGCATAGCCGGAATGGCGGAAGACCTTCTGGAGAGGATTAAAAGGCAGGAACAGTCATTTGCCGCTATTGTAAAAAGCAGCAGTTCAGCACTCAAGGTAATCAGCGAGATAACTCCCCTTTTAAACGGAATCAGCGATATAGCCGATAAAACCAAGATGCTGTCCTTGAATGCCGGTATAGAAGCGGTGCGGGCAGGAGAATACGGAAGGGGTTTTTCTGTTGTCGCGAAAGAAGTTCGGAATCTTTCAGAAATTTCTCAGTCCGAAACAGATAAAATCAGACCATATGCCGACGGTCTCCGATCAGCTTTCGAGGGGATATCGGGAGAGATAAATGATCTCTCGGAAAGCCTTAAGGATATTATTTCATACGCGGAACAGGTAACATCTGCGGCAGCTTCAATCAGTCAGAAGTCCGCGTATCTGAAGGAAGAAGCGGCTAAGCTGAAGGTGTAATTTCTGTACATCATCCCATGGGAGTATTATCTTATGTCAGAGGAGGTGCTGACCGCGGGGAGGGTTTTTCAGGATTCCCTGGATGCCGCGGAAATCGTGCGGCAGCCGGGATTAGACTGGACGGTGGTCCGGGCACCGAGACTCACCGAAAAACCTGCGAGCGGATCGTACCGTGCC
>CAYLLE010000154.1:0-7836 GCA_964384485.1 uncultured Spirochaetales bacterium
AATTCAAATTTTGGGGAAAAATTTGTCCACGTTCGGTGGCATTACTCTTTTTTATGTGTGCCCGGCAGAGGGCCCCTACTCCTGACTTTGCGGGAACGCGCCGCCAAGGGAGCGGTAGGTGTACAGAATGGTATGCAGCGCGGATCTTTCAGACTCTGTGAGCTGTCTGATATGGCTGTACCCGCTTTCGGTTATCACTTCCACAACACAGATACGGGACGAGATTACATCTTTTAATACCTCAAACGTTAGGGAGTTTACCGGAAAATCGGCGTACTCGTACCAGATGGCCTGTTCCTGAATCCGGGTGGTTATTCCTAAGGAAGCAGGAATGGAGTACTTTCCGGTATCGGTGGTTACGGTTACGGCGGTCTTTTCGTTCCGGCGAACCCTTTCGGGAAAGGGTGTTTTCAGAACCATCCGCAGGGTAAGTTTTCCGGTTCCGGTACGGCCGAAATAAACATAAAATGCGGCATCCATTTCCGGAATTCTCGGTTCAATGTACCAAAGCACATTTAGTTCCCGATCTTTCAGAACCGCTGTATCTTCCTCCAGTGTGGATATATCCGGCAACGCGGTTATTTTCCGCGGATCTATGTAGAGCTGAACTTCCGTTAATGCCGCGGCTGTACGGGGCGGCGCGGACGGTGAGATCTCACTTTTCGGAGTCCGGACCGGTACGGGGGAATCTCCGGTGAGTTTCGGTTTTTCCGGAACGGCGAGCATCGCGGTAAGTTCCATGAGCCGGTTCAGTTTATCTTGAGTTTCCCGCAGTTCCGCTGCAAGCTCTCCCTGTTTGACGAGGAGATTTTTGTTCGTCTTTTCCAATTCATTGCCGGTCTGCAGCGCCTGCTTATACTTACTTTCTAAAGCTTCGAGCTGGTCCGTTAGATCCTTGATCCGTTCCGTCAAAACCTCCTTTTCCGTGAGGAGGGTGCGGTTTTGTTCCTCCAGCTGGTTTATCCGCCCCGTGGCACAGCCTGAAATTACGATGAGGACCGGAATAAGCAGCAGGAACAGGGTCTTTATTTCCCTCATATTAATGTATACTAACCGTAACCAATAGGTAATTCAAGCTAATTAATCTATTCTTGCAGAGGAGGCCATATGATACAGCCGGGTTTAGTATCCGTCACTTTTAGGAAATTACCGGTAAAAGAAATTATCGATCTCTGCGTAAAGGCGCGGATAAACGGAATAGAATGGGGCGGTGACGTTCATGTCCCCCACGGAGACACGAAAAAGGCGGAGACTGTCAAAAAGATGTGTGATGACGCGGGGCTAACCATCTGCTCATACGGTTCTTATTATAATTTTGATAAAACCGATCTTCCCTTCGAGGCTGTACTTGAAACAGCCGTTTATCTGGGAGCTCCGGTGATCCGAATATGGGCGGGTACAAAAGGCTCCGATGAAGCTTCCGAAGCATACCGAAAGAGAATCGCCCGGGAGAGCCGACAAGCGGCGGAGCTGGCTGGAAAAGAAAATATCATTCTGGGGTATGAATTTCACCGGAAATCGTTAACCGATACAGCAGAATCGGCCCGGCACCTGTTACAGGACGAGGCATCACATCATGATATCGGCACATACTGGCAGCCTCCTGTTCCGGAGAGTTTCGAAGAGCGGAAGGCGGGGCTCAAGCTGATCCTGGATAAGCTGCTTTGGCTGCATGTGTTTTCCTGGGTTCCCGGTACAACCGAACGAAGGCCTCTTGCATCGGGAGCTGATGAATGGCGCAGCTACTTCGGGATCGTCCGGGAAGGAGGCGGTTCCCATTGGGCGCTTTTGGAATTTGTGAAGGATGATTCCCCGGAAATGTTCTTAAAAGACGCGGCGGTATTGAAGAATCTTTTAGAAGAAGGCTGAACCTACCGCTTAAAGACCTTTTTGATTAAGGACGGCCGGTCCCGGGAAGCTTCCCGCCGGTCGTACTCTCTCCAGTGATGATACTTTTTTACCCCCTCCTCGTGGTCCCTGTCTCCCTCGGGTCCGGATTTCCGGTTCCCTACCGATTTGAGCACATCCTCCTGACCGTACATGATGATTTTGTCGCCCTGATGAATATAGGTTCCCCCTTGGGGTGTTCCCACAAAACTGCCGTTGCTCCGGCGGATTCCCAGGATCAGGATGCCCTCTTCCGTCAGCTTCATCTCCATCAGGTTCTTCTGATTCATCCAGCTGTCTTCCTGGATGATAAACTGGCTGATTTCATAATTGCTTTCAAGATTCAAAAGGCTCGCGTAATCTCCTACCCGGATACTGGTGAACTTTTTAAGCGACCGTTCTACCACTGTGCTGAGCATCCGGTCAAACACCCGGAGCCGGGAGATCAAGAGCAGGAGCAGGGCTCCCCCGCCGAGGAGCCCGATCCGGATTATTACATCCCTGGGGGTCTGGGTATTTACAAACGAAAGAATCATCGTTGAAATTACCGATACAAAACCCGCGTTCCGGAGAAGCATCAGGCTCATGATGATTCTTCTTCTGAACGGATGCGAGACCACGTATTCGGCTTCGCTTGTCGTAAATCCCGTGCCGGTAAACGCGGACCTGGCTTGAAATTTTGCCGCCTCTCTGGATATACCTGTAAGAGTTAATAGTACCGTCGCGATGCGGACGATAAAGAGTGAAATTATTAAAATTATAAAGAATGATATTACAGCAGCCATTACCATGAGTATAATTCCAGGCTGTTTAAAATTCAATCTGGACAGGAATAACCGGTTCCGGGAGGTAGTATGAAAGCGGCGGTTCTGGTAAACCGTGTAGGAAAAAACGGTATTGAAGAAACGGTAAATGTGCTTCGGAAGGGCGGGAGTCTTGCCGACGCGCTGGAGTCGGGTATCCGGATCGTAGAGAGCGATCCCGGTGTGCACAGCGTGGGATGGGGGAGCTGGCCGAACATGGACGGCATCCTGGAGCTGGATGCTTCGATGATGGACGGGAACACCCGGAAGTGCGGCGCGGTAGGAGCGCTGCAGGGATTCCTTCATCCCATTACTGTAGCCCGGGGGGTGATGGAAAAGCTTCCTCATGTATTTCTTGCCGGCGAGGGGGCAGTGAAGTTCGCCCGGGAAATCGGAGCGGAAGAAGGTGACAACTTGAGCAGTGAGAGTCTGGAGCGGTATAACAGCTGGCGCGACCGGAACGCTTCGCTCTCGCCGATTGAAAGGGCCTGGAAAAATGTTGATCCCGAAACGTTGAAAGGAACTACGGTTTTCCTGGTTCGTCATCCCGAAAAAGGTATCGCTTCCGGGGTAAGCACCAGCGGCTGGGCGTGGAAGTATCCGGGACGGCTGGGAGATTCTCCGGTAATTGGAGCGGGTTCCTATGCCGACTCCAGGTACGGCGGGGCCGGCTGTACCGGATTGGGGGAGCTTACAATCCGTACCAATGCCTCACGTTTACTAGTATATTATTTAAAGGAAGGATACCCGGTCCGGGAGGCTGTTTTAAGAACCGCGGTAGAGGTCGCGGAGTGTATGGATGACGTAAAGGGCACGGTGGTGATTCACGCCCTGGATATGAAGGGGAGCCATTCGGTTTGTACCGTGGGTGCGGAGAGTCAGGTCCCGTACTGGTATTGGGAAGAAGGGATGGAAAAGCCGGAAGAACGGGAGTCGATGTTAGTTTAGGAGAGTTAATAAATGATACATTACAGGTTAGGCCTTTCGGGAGTTGATATCTCCCCGATCGGATTGGGATGCTGGCAGTTTTCAAACGGGAAAGGAATAATGGGCGGATACTGGGATGCCATGCCCCAGGAAGAAATAGATAGGGTTGTAAAAGCCTCATTTGAAAACGGAATTAACTGGTTTGATACCGCCGAAGCGTACGGGTGGGGAACTTCAGAGCGGAATTTGCGTAAAGCCCTGGAAAACTCCTGGATCGATTCTGAGGATGTTTTTATTGCCGATAAATGGTTTCCCATTTTTAGAACGGCCCGGTCCATCAAAAAAACGATAGATGAACGGAGAGAGGCCATGGGCGGCTACCCCATCGGTCTGTATCAGGTCCATAATCCCTACGGATTTTCCAGTGTGGAATCGGAAATGCGGGCAATGAATGAATTGGTTAAAAACGGCAGTATTGGATACGTCGGGATAAGCAATTACAATGCCAAAGGGATGCGGAAGGCCTATGATGAACTCAAGAAATACGGACTGAAGCTGGTATCAAACCAGGTTCAGTTCAGCCTGCTTGACCGTAAAATCGAGAGGAACGGAGTTCTTGAGACCGCGAAAGAGCTGGGAATAACCATTATCGCCTATTCTCCCCTGGCCCAGGGAATCCTCACCGGAAAATATCATGAAAATCCGGACCTCATCAAATCAAAGAAAGGCCCCCGCCGTCTTATGAAAAATTTCAAAAAGAGCGGACTCGAAAAAAGCCGCCCCCTTGTTGAGGCACTCAAGCAAATCGGCGATAAATACGGCGTCTCCAGTGCCCAGGTGGCCCTCAACTGGACGGTTCATTACCACGGGCAGTATGTTGTAGCCATTCCGGGAGCCAGCTCGGTTAAGCATGCCGTTTCCAATGCCCAGGCGGTTCAGTTTTCTCTGACCAAAGAAGAGCTTGAATACCTGGCCGGCATCGACATGGGCTGACGGCAATTACCCGTTTCAAAAAAAAGAACTTGAAGTTTCGGGAAAAGTATCGAATAATGACAGGGAGCTAAAAAAGAAGGTTTTAAAATCGATGAGAAAAATGCCTGTAATGTCGACAGACATGGAGATAAACGACCGGATCGCGAAGATCTGCGAGAAATTTCAATTCTATTTTACTCCGGTTTTTTTTGATGACGCGAAAGAAGCTCTCGAGTATCTCCGGTATGAACTGCCCGAAATCAACATCATCAATTTTTCAGATCCCGGAATAGACACCATGGACATTCTTGGAACAATAAAAAAAGACCCGTGGCTTCATTACGGCGGAATAGTGGGAGTATGCAAAGAACAGGATGAAGAAAAAGTGTGGAAGGAGCTCCCGTATTCTAACGTGATCAGTGTTATCCGACGGAACGATTTCGTGCAGTCATTTTTCCGGCTGCTGAAAATCCTGATTCAAAACCGGCAAATTCTTTTCCAGCGGGATCTTCAGAATTATCTAATCCGGAATATTTCCGGGTCTCTCGTCATGGACAATGACGCGTTTAACGTCCGGGTAGTGGCGAACATCGTTTCCAACTATCTTTACAATTCCAATTATATCGACCGGGACGGAAAGGACAGGGTTCATGTTTCACTGTTTGAGCTTCTCATGAACGCTGTGGAACATGGAAACTGCAGCATCAGCTACGAGGAGAAGACGGAATGGATAAACACCCACGGCGATATCCTGGAACTGATACGGGAGAAATGCAAGAATCCGGCAATCCGCAGAAAAAAAGTATATTTCAGCTACAAGATCACCCCTGAACGCTCTTTCTTTTCCATCCGGGACGAAGGAAAGGGGTTTGAATGGAAGGAACGGCTCTGCCCCGAAAATAGCGAAGTGAATTTCAGTTCCCACGGCCACGGAATTAAGATGGCGACCCATTACATGGAAAACCTTACATATAACGGACCCGGGAATATGGTCAGTTTCGAAATCCCTCACCGCAAGGACGGCGCGAATTATATTCCCGGTATCCTGATTGATCAGGATGAAGTGATTGTCCAGGACGGGGAAACGGTATTTACCGAGAATGAAGAGTCCAACTATCTTTACTACATAGTATCGGGAACTCTGGATATATATTCATCCGGCCGGTACATCTCTACTCTTTCTCCCGCGGATATGTTCCTCGGAGAAATGTCATTCCTGCTCAATAACCGCCGTTCAGCGACAGTCCGGTCAAACGGCAGAAGTAAACTGATCAAGATTTCTAAAAATTCCTTCGTTAATCTGATAAAAGAAAACCCCCATTACGGTATTTTCCTGGCAAGACTTCTTGCGAACCGGCTCTCCAAACTTAATGCCCGGGTAGCGGGACTGCAGACCGAAATCTGACGGCTGGTCAAAAACAAATTCCCCGTGTATGATGGAAAAACATCAAATGCGCCTGCAGGAGGACTAACGTGGCAGTAAAACCTATTCGGGATAAATGGAAAGGAACCATGACGGACCGGGAACGGTTTGTGAACCAGATGCATTACAAAAGCGTGGACCGTTGTTTCAACATGGAGTTCGGATACTGGGAAGATAATTTTACGGAGTGGAGTATATTCCGGGAAAACGGAATTACCTCAAATCCGGATGCTGATATATTTTTCAATTTCGACCCTATTAAGACGATCTCCGGTAAAAACTGGATGGATCCGCCCTTTCCGGAAAAAGTGATCAGTGAAACAGAAGACAAACGAATCTATATGAATCATGACGGATTAACTGCTGAGGTACCGAAGGACGGGCATTCAACAATTCCTCACTTTCTGAACGCTACCGTAAAAACTCCTGAGGATTGGAAAAAAGTTAAAGAAGAACGGCTCAATCTCGATTCTCCCGGGCGCCGTCCCGATATTGAAGCGCTGAAAAAGCTGCATCCTGCCGACAGAACCTATCCCCTGGGGATAGGCTGCGGATCATTCATCGGAAAAATCCGGGACATGCTTACCTTCGAAGGGCTCGCGTATGCCGTGTATGATTACCCCGAGATGGTAGAAGACATGGTGGAGCAGGTGTGCCTCATTGTGGAGCAAAACCTGGATGCGTTGCTTCCCCATTTCGATTTCGATTTTGCTTCGGGCTGGGAAGATATCGCCTTTAAGAACGGACCGATCGTATCGGTCGATTTCTTTAAATCGGTGGTGGTGCCCCGGTATAAACGGATCCGGAAGAAACTCGATCAGTACGGCATCAGCCTCTGGTACACCGACTGCGACGGCGATATAAGACCCCTGATTCCCTACTTCCTGGAAGGCGGTATAAACTGTATGTTTCCATTCGAGGTAAACGGTTCGGGCCATCCCCGGGAAATCCTGGCGGAATACGGGCCGGAACTGCGGATCATGGGCGGTATGGACAAGATGGAACTAAGAAAAGGTAAAGAAGCGATTAAGTCCTATCTTGAATCCTTGGAGCCTCTGGTTGCAAAGGGAGGTTTTATTCCGTTCTGTGACCACCGGTGTCCTCCCGACGTGGATGAGAACGATTACCTATACTACCTCGATCTAAAAGAAAAAATGTTCGGTATGTAGAAAGCTCGAAAACCCAGGAATAATCCGCAGGCGAGATAATTTTTGCTGTGACTCTTGCATTTGAGTTTCCCCTGCACTAAGCTGAATATTGTTCAATGATAATATAAAGAAGAACAGGAGGCTTATGTGAAGGCAAAAGGGGAGTTTCCCTCAATAAATGAAAAACCGCCTGAAGGACAAAGACCCGACGGAACACCGTATAAAGTCCTGATTGTCGATGATTCCATCTTTGTGGCAAAGCAGCTCAGCCAGATCTTGGCCTCAGCCGGATTTGAGGTCGCAGCAACCGCTACCGATGGTGAGGACGGGGTCGCGAAATACAAAGATCTGCATCCCCACGTCGATCTTGTAACAATGGACATCACCATGCCGAAGATGGACGGTGTTACCGCGTTGGAAAAGATCCTGGAATTCGATAAAGACGCATTAGTTATAATGATTAGTGCTTTAGGTAAGAACGATCTGGTAAAAAAATCTCTGCTGGCAGGCGCCAAGAATTATATCGTAAAACCGCTGAACCGGGAAAAAGTCCTGGAACGGATCGTGCTCGCCCTTTCTCAGTCATAAACTCTTCTCCATTATTCCCGGTCAACCCGATCCAAATTTATATATTATATGAAATTATGGCCTTTTCTTAATCACAAAAGGAGTTGAC
>CAYLLE010000155.1:0-7811 GCA_964384485.1 uncultured Spirochaetales bacterium
ATGAAATTATGGCCTTTTCTTAATCACAAAAGGAGTTGACCGGGATTTGCTGTAGAGAAACACGATTGAAACATCTTGACATTATAAGCTAAAATACGCAAATTAAATAGCAACGGCAATGAAGGAGACGAGTATTCCCGTCACTTTATCAAGGTAAACCTGGAAGATTACCGAGAGAAGGAATCCAAGGCTGGAAGATTCCGGTAAACCGGGAGGAAAACCACTCCGGAGCTGCAGGTCGAAAGGTACACGAGTAGGCTTAGCCGTCTAACCCGCGTTAAGGGTACAATTGAGTGCAGCA
The DNA here is from genome assembly GCA_964384485.1 of uncultured Spirochaetales bacterium. Lineage (GTDB taxonomy): Bacteria > Spirochaetota > Spirochaetia > CAYLLE01 > CAYLLE01 > CAYLLE01. The sequence goes on from CAYLLE010000155.1 coordinate 302, forward strand.
TTTCCTGCTGAAGTAAGGTGGAACCGCGAAAAGAATGGGCTCCCCGGCTTTTCGTCCTTACATTTTCATGTTCCTGGAATACCAGGAAAGATAATGTAAGGATAAGATCCGGGGAGCCCTTTTATTTGGAGGTAGTTCATGGCTGAACAGGAAAAGCTGAATGCTGTCAGGCATTCCATGGCCCACGTGATGGCGGAAGCAGTGCTGAGGAAATTCCCGGACGCGAAGCTGGGTATCGGCCCCGTCATTGAAAATGGATTTTATTATGATTTTGATCTTCCCCGGACCCTGACCCCGGAGGATCTTCCTGAAATTGAAGAAACAATGCGGGAAATAATAAAGGATAAAGAAGATTTTAAGAAAGAAATCGTTACCCAGGATACTGTAAAGAAAAAATTTCATGATCAGCCGTATAAACTGGAAGTGCTTGAAAGTATTCCGGCGGGAGAAGATGTGTCCCTGTATACCCAGGGAGGGTTCACCGATTTGTGCCGGGGACCCCACGTGGAAAACACCCAGGCGCTGAATCCGAAGGCGTTCAAGCTGCTTTCTATAGCCGGTGCCTACTGGCGGGGAAATGAAAAAAACCCCATGCTTCAAAGAATTTACGGCACCGCGTGGCAAAATCCTAAAGAGCTCCGGCTCCATCTTCAGAAGCTTGAAGAAATCGAAAAGAGGGATCACCGGAAACTAGGCCGAGAACTCGATCTCTATTCAACCCACGATGATGCCGGTGCGGGCCTGGTATACTGGCATCCGAAGGGCGGCCGTATCAGGCTGGCAGTCGAGGATTTCTGGCGGAAACAGCATCTGTCGTCCGGATACGAGATACTCTATACACCCCATATCGGAAGAGCGTGGCTTTGGCAAACTTCGGGACATCTCGATTTTTATAATGAAAATATGTACGCGCCTATGGAGATCGATGAACAGAACTACTATCTGAAACCGATGAACTGCCCCTTTCATATTCTGGTCTACAAAAACGAAAAGCGCTCATACAGGGATCTCCCCCTCCGCTGGGCTGAATTGGGGACGGTTTACCGGTACGAACGGTCCGGCGTACTCCATGGTTTGATGCGTGTTCGAGGTTTCACCCAGGATGACGCCCATATTATATGTACTCCGGAACAGATTGAAGATGAAATACTTGAGGTGCTAAGGTTCTCCCTCCGGATGTGGAAAGATTTGGGATTTGATCAGATCAAGGCCTATCTTGCAACCAAACCGGAGAAAAGTGTGGGAAGTCTCGACAGCTGGAATCAGGCGGGTGAATCTTTGAAGCGGGCGGTGGAACAGGAACAGCTGGAGTATGAGGTTGATGAGGGAGGCGGCGCCTTCTACGGACCGAAAATCGACCTTAAAATAAAAGACGCTCTGGGCCGGGAATGGCAAATGTCCACAATTCAGTTCGATTTCAACCTTCCCGAACGGTTTGACATGACCTATGTGGATTCCGACGGGAAAGAAAAACGTCCATATATGGTACACCGGGCACTTCTCGGTTCTCTTGAACGGTTCTTCGGTATCTTAATCGAACATTACGGAGGAGCTTTCCCGATATGGCTTTCCCCTGTCCAGGCACGGACGGTACCGGTGGCTCCGGCATTTAACGGATACGCCGAGGAAGTTTCCCGGAAGCTGAAGAATGCCGGTATCCGGGCTGACGCGGACCTTAGCGATGCCAGGATGAACGCGAAAATCAGGAAGGCCCAGGAAGAGAAAATTCCCTACATGCTTGTCCTCGGACAGAAAGAAGAGGAAAGCGGCACTGTTTCGGTTAGACTCCGGGACGGAAAAAGACAGAATGATGTTGCTGTTGAATCGCTCACCGCATCCCTTCTTGAAAAGATAGCCCGTAAGGATCTGCTCTAATGCCGGAGAGAATCGTAAAGCGGGACGGGCGGGTCGTCCCTTTCGATCCCCGGAAGATTGCGTTTGCCGTATACCAGGCAGCCATAGCAGTAGGCGGCCGGGACCGGAAAACAGCGGAAGAGATCAGCAGCCGGGTGGTGGAGACTCTGGACAGACGGTATTCCGGCCGCAGAGACTATCCCTCCGTGGAAGAGGTGCAGGACCAGGTAGAAAAGGAGCTGATTGAGGCTGGGTACGCGAAGACGGCCAAAGCCTATATTCTGTACCGGTACGAGCACGCCCTCAAACGGGCCGGCCGGGAGACCATGACCTATTCGTCAGACAATATTCCTTACCGGAAGCTTTGGGAGATGCTGCTTTGGGGCGTGGACAATCAATGTTACATGCTCGAGCATATCCGGCGCTATATAGAAGACGGAAGCTACGGAAAACTGGTATCCGGCTCTGAGGAGTTTTACCGTACCCAGGTAAAACGGGTCAGGGATTATCTTAAAACAAAAATTGATGATATCCGCTTGGTTATCGTTTCCGGACCGTCCTCATCGGGGAAAACCACCACAACAATCAAAATCACCGAAGAGTTTGTGAAGGAGGGGAAAAATTTCGTTCCGATAAACGCGGATAATTATTTTTTTGATCTAAAGACCCATCCGGAAGACATCCATGGCGACCGGGATTATGAAACTCCCCAGGCCCTGGATTTAGAGCTTCTGAATGAACATATAAGGCTATTATTGTCCGGAAAAACAGTGGAAATGCCGCGCTACGATTTCAAGCAGGGCAGACGGATATACGAAGGAAACAAATTATCTCTGGATACGGGAGATATACTTCTGATAGACAGCCTGCACGGTTTTTTTGAGCCGATGACGGAATCTATCCCCGGATATCTCAAAGTTAAAATTTACATTGAAACACTGGCTCAGATTAAAGACAAAAACAGCCGGTTTATCCGGTGGTCTGACGTCCGGATGCTCCGCAGGATGGTTCGTGATATGCAGTTCCGTAATTCAAACCCGGAGGAAACGCTTCTGCACTGGCATTTTGTCCGCAGGAGTGAGCTGCACTACATCATTTCCCGGATAAAGAATGCCGACATGGTGGTGAACAGTTTTCTGCCGTCCGAACTGCCCATACTTAAAAACAGGCTGACTTCCCTTTTCCCGGAATTCCTGGAAAAGTTCAAAAACGATCCGGAACGGGAGGACGCGTACACCAGAGCAGCTAGAATTACGGACCTTTTTTCGGAAATTCCCGATGGGAATTGGGAGGATTACATTCCCGCGGATTCGCTGATACGGGAATTTATCGGCGGAAGCTGTTATGATTATTGAAAAGGAGAATATATGGGTAATAATCAGGATAATTTCGCCGCGCTGCTGGCGATAGATAAGGATATAAATCTGCTCTCATCCGCCGCTGAGCTGCTGGTTTGGGATTTGGAGACGTATATCCCGGAGAAAGGGGTTCCGTACCGCTCTGAACAGGGAGCGCTGTTAAGCGATCTGATTCATCAAAAATCAACAGGTCCGGAACTTGGTGATCTTCTGAATGAACTTTCCGAAAATCCTCCGGATTCCGAAAGGGACCGGGCGCTGATTAAAGAGTGGAAGCGGAGATACGAACGGCAGAGTAAGCTTCCAGGACGGCTTGTCAGAGAGCTTGCCGGTACCACCGGGAAAGCCCAGGCTGAATGGGCCCGCGCGCGGAGAGACAACGATTTTGAGTCATTCCGTCCGACCCTGGAAAAAATTATCGGCCTGAAAAAGGAAGAATCCCAATGCCTGGGATATGACGGCCATCCCTATGATCCTCTGCTCGACGAGTATGAACCGGATACAAAGACGGAATTCATAACCGGGCTTTTCAGCAGTCTCCGGCAGGATTTAGTGGATCTTTTAGATAAGATAAAAGGCGGAAAACAAATAGACGACGCGGTCCTTCATCAGCCGTTTCCGCTGGATTCACAGACTAAATTGGGCCGTATTATCCTGGATAAAATCGGTTTTCCGGAGGACCGGGCCCGGCTCGATGTTTCTGAGCACCCCTTCACCATATCTCCCGGACCGGATGATATCCGGATAACCGCAAAATACGATCCGCGTTTTTTTAATACCGGATTTTTCAGTATTCTCCATGAAGGCGGACATGCCCTTTATGAGCTTGGATACGCCGAAAACATCCGGGAGACGATACTCGCAGACGGTGCTTCCCTTGGTATACATGAAAGCCAATCCAGGTTTTGGGAGAACGGAATCGGCCGTTCCCGGCCCTTCTGGAAGTGGGCCGTGACTCCGCTTAGAGAGGTATTTCCGGGAGCATTCGGTACCGCCGACCCGGATAAAATATACCGCGCGGTAAACCGGGTAGAACCTTCTTTTATCCGGATCGAAGCTGATGAGGTGACATACAATCTTCACATCATTCTCAGGTTTAATCTGGAAAAAGCCCTGATCAACGGAGATCTCCAGGTAAAAGATTTGCCTGGGGCATGGCGGGAAGAATCAGCCTCGCTGCTGGGAATTACTCCTCCGGATGATAAATCCGGAGTGCTCCAGGATATTCACTGGTCGGCGGGATTGTTCGGTTATTTTCCGACTTACTGTCTGGGTAATCTCTATTCAGCGCAGCTTCGGGAAGCCATGATGAAAGAGATACCGGATTATGATACGCTTATTGAGCAGGGAAGCTTCAAAGCGATACTTCAGTGGCTCCGGGAGAAGGTTCACTGCTGGGGAAGATCACTTTCTCCTCCGGCAATCTGCCGGAACGCGACCGGGAGTGTACTCGATGCTTCACCGTTTATACAATACATCAAAACGAAGGTAAACGAGGTTTATCAGGCATAAGGGGGCATCAGGAGAGAATGGGCTATTGGGATTACGTTATAGCAAATCCCTTTTTCTGGTGTTTCGCCGCGGCTATCCCACTGGGTGCCGCTTTTTCCTGGATGACCATACGGGTTAAAAGAAGGAAAAATCCCTCAGGGGCCAGGAAAAGAAAATGGACTGCTGTCCCTCTGCTTTTCGCCGCGGCAATCCTGATTCTACTTACCGGTACATTCCTCTCCGATCCTGAAGTCTTTCTTTCTCCCTTTACCTTGGCGGTATTCGGTTCATTTGTACTATTTTTTACGCTGTCGATACGGATAAAATGGTTCGGTTTTTTTTTCGGGGTACTCATTCTGGCCGCGATTTCTGTAGGCGCGGCAGTATTTCATCCGGTCCCTGCAGCGGCAGAAAACATTACAGCAGCGGAGCTCCGGGTACTTTCCGCTGTCGAGTCTTCGTCCTTAGTGGAAATCGATCTCCCCTATAAGAGTACGGAACACGGAGATGCCCCGGGAGATTTTCCGCTCTTTTTCAATTTTTCCGGAAACGTTCTCCGTGTAAGAATTGAGGTTTATACTTTCCATCCTGCTTATTTCTTTCTGGGCAAAGGTGATTTCTTCTGGGTTCAGAGTGTCCGGGGCTACGCGGGAGAGGAACCTGCTGACGACCCGGTTATTTTGCATCCCGCGGGTATTACTCCCGAAATATTCAGCCGCGTTTTTGATCCGCCCCTCATACCGGGGCTTCAAAAAAAAGATCTTACGCTGACTCTTGATATAGAAGTATTAAGAGAATACAGGATTTATTTTGAGGGCATGGAAGATATCAGGTCAGAGATACGATAAGCGTATTATCGGAGCGAGTTTGTTCCGGATAACTTTAAAGAAAGTTCCCGGTAGTTTAACAGCAGTTTAATTTTGTAAAGTAACCATTCAAAAATCGGCGGCTTTTCCATGAAGTCTACGGCCAATAGATTACCTTTTGCCGCCAGGATAGGTATTTCGCTTCTCTGAGTTGTTCCCGATAAGAAAAGAACCGGCACTTTGGACAAAACATCTAGTTCCATCAGCTTCTCGATCATTTCCACTTCCGAAAAACCCGGCAGATCAACGTCGGAAATTATCATATCAAAATGCTGATTCAGTGCTTCTCCGAAAAACCGCTTTCCGTTATTGTATGTTTTTACATCATACCCGGCCTTCTCGATTATTATTTTTAAGAAACCGGAGAGTTCATCATTGTCGTCAATGACTATTATCCTCTGCATTTTTTCCACACCTCAAAATAAGTATAATTTATTATTTAAAGCACATCAAGTAAAAAAATCACCAATGGCGTATAAATGTTCACGCTTTCTGCGTGTTTTTCCCGGGGCTGAATAAATGCTTTTCTTTTTTACCGTCATGTCGATATCTATAAATAGATGATGATTACGATGGTGAAAATCACCTCACCGAAACGGGTCTATTATTACCACATCCACGATTGGCAGGGCGATCTTTTCTGTCCCTATGCTCTGACTGTCTCCTGGGGGTACGAACTGACCGGAAGCAGACGCCGGGAATATGTGTTTGATACCCGAAAGGAGATGGATTTATTTCTGCGGGGACTTATCCGGAAACGGCTAAAAAAAAGATATAAAGTGTTATATACCTATTTTACTCAGGATACCTACCGGGATCTACAGCCTCTTCTTAAAAAGAGCTCAGTTTCCTGATTGAGCGTACTGTTCTCTTTTTACGTTTCTTATCTTTAAAAACTCTGTTCTTAGATAGACGGCCTTATCAATAATCGAAACAGCTATAAGTATTCCTGCGGTGATTTGAAGATAGTATACCATCTCTGCGGCGAACTCCCTTAAATCCGGAAAAAGTTTGAGCACCGCCGCCGCATACACAAACATGGCCGCAAAGATGGAGACTTTTCCAAATACAGTGGAGCCGGTTACCGGTTTCCCTCTGTACAACATTAAAAAACCCATCCCTGCCCACAGGAATACAAGCCGGGAAAGAAGGAGTATAAAAAACCAAAGAGAAACCAAATCGTGGTAGACAAACGCGATGGATAGAACCAGCAGTACCGTGTAATCACCCATACTGTCCAGATACTGACCGATACGGGTGGTCTGGTGGGTCCTGCGGGATATTTGACCATCCAAATAATCACTGACAAAAGCCAGAGTCGTGATGATAAGGAGAGGAACCACTACCGGATAGGTATCGGACAGGAGAAGCAGGTAGGTGATGACCGGAACAGAGCTGATTCGGAAAATTGTCAGCTGGTTTGCGGTGTTGATTTTTTTGAGCTGTATCTCTTCCGGAATTAAAACAAAATCCTGGCGCCGGACGGTAAGAAAAACGGCAAGGACGGCATGAAGCAGGATATTTACGGCATAAAAGGATATCCAGATAGTAGTGCCGAATGAATAGATAAGAGTAAAGATGAGAAAAAACAGAGACTGGAATAGAAAAAAAAGAAGTGAATTTAATATTATACTCTTTTTCATTCCTCTCCACTTTATAGAAGGGAATATCATCATGTCAATAAGATATTTCCAGTAATCAGCAAATCCCGGTCAACTCCTTCTGTGATTGAGAAGAGGCCATAATTTCATATATATATAAATTTAGATCGGGTTGACCGGGATTTGCCGCATATTTTTTTCGCGGAAAAACGGCAATTTCCGGTGATCCGATATACGTAATTGCCTGCAGTAAAACAATTTATAAATTTTTATGCGAATGTGATAACCGGAAATTGCTTAGTAATAATAGGGAACAACAATTTTCGCAACAGTCTATTTT
>CAYLLE010000156.1:0-7810 GCA_964384485.1 uncultured Spirochaetales bacterium
GACCCGCTCAGGGAACCGGTAATGTTTTTTCCGTATTCCCGTGTCTCATCAAGGGCCTTCTGGTCCGGCTCCTAGAAGGACCATGGGTGGTGAAATATAAGGGCGTGGATGAAGAGGGTATTCTATTTTGCAATACAGCATTCGGTGATTATCTTATGCGTTTACCCGCCGGAAAATGGGATCCCTGAAAAGACCCCTTCCCCGGCTGGATGCTGCTTTCCTACCGCGCGGCCTCGAATGCTTCATCATCATATCCTGAACATCCTGCGAGTGAAGCCTTTGATGAAGATGTTCAAAGCTACTGGGCAGCGGGTTCGAGCGGACCGGCATTCCGGCGTTTCAGTAATTTTCTTAAAAAGCGCTCCTGGTGGTCTTACACACTGCTGCTGCCTAAATAAATACTGCTATAGAAGAAAACCGGCAAAAAATTGAAGAGCGGATACATGAAGCCGCCGCGATAAACTGTGATGCCTTACTCTTTCACGAAGGATGCCTTACCGGATATCCGCAGCGGGAAGCGCTGGCACATGTGGATTTCTCCGCCGTAAGGAAAGCGGAGGAGTGTCTTTTTGATTTGGCCGGGAATCTGGGTATAGCGTTTCTTTATGGGAGCAGCAGTACCCGTGACGGGAAGTATTTCAACGATGTCCTTTTAATTGATGAATCGGGGGCTTATGGGGACGTTAAAATGGATAGCGCAGCTGTTGTGGAGGATGAGATTTTCTGTAGACGTGATTGCCTGCAAAGCAGGTTATGAAGATTCCCTCTATCTCTCTGCCCAATTCAAGAAACACTTCGGTGTTTCTCCCCTTGATTATCGTCGGAGCGCAGCAGATATATCGAATAATATTAAACAGCTTTATTTTACTTTTATGCTGTAAATAAGTATTTTTCGATTATGTTTAGAGATAGGAAAGACGCTGGTCAACAATTAGCACAAATGATTTCCATCTTTAGGACGGAGGATCCATTGATTGCAGCAATCCCGCGGGGCGGGGTAGAGGTCGGGCTTACGGCAGCAGAACAGCTGGGCTTTAATTTTGCAATTCTTATTGCCCGGAAGCTTCCTTTTCCCCATAATCCTGAATCAGGCTTTGGAGCAATTACTGAAGACGGAAGCAAGGTCATATTAAAGGAATCAACCAAGTCACTTACTTCGGATGAAATTGAACATATCATATCGGAACAAAAAGAAGAGATTATCCGCCGAAAGAAGGTCCTGAGGAGAGGCCGGGATTTTCCGGATATTGACGGACGGTCTGTTATTTTAGTTGATGACGGAATTGCCATGGGCTCAACAATGAAGGCTGCAGTTAAGATGTGCAGAAACGGAAAAGCTAAAAAAATAATTGTTGCCGTCCCTGTGTGTTCACCGAGAATTATTTCCGAGTTTAAAAATCTTGTTGATGATATTATGGCTTTAGAGACGCCTCCGAATTTTCGAGCGGTAGCACAGGTATATGATATATGGTATGATGTCGACGATCAAGAAGTTTTAGAATTATTAAAAAAGAATAGATAATAAGCATGAAATCTTCATACAATGTTATTATCCTCAGCGACGGAACGGCCGGCGTCACGGCAGCGGTGCAAACAGGCAGGAGCGGCGCAGATGAGAAGAACTCTGTACAAATGTAAGCACGTGCCGGTTGATATGGTCATCAAGCCGCATATCGATATTCCGATAACATTGATAAACGCTGATCTCGGTATGCAGCGCAAAGAGAATGTTTTCGTCCTTGATGAAAAGAACGGAGTGGTGGGGCATTATTATTAAGATCAGCTCCAGAATGAGAAGGACTTAGAGATAATAAGAATTCCGACGGAAGCTGTCTGTGAAAAACATGGCTGCCTGGTTGAGTTTCAGTTTGGCAGCTTTCTTTAGCAGGTTGAAATCAACGGTTTTCTCAGTATCCTGCCGATTCGTTATGCCCCGGGAAAAGGCGGGTCGTATTGTAAGGTCTTCATCATAAATGTTTTTAATGCGTTGTTTCGCGGACATCAATGAATCGTTTTTAACGACTCCCGCTCTACCAGCCTTGGAGTGTAAAAGACCTGATCTTCAACCGAATGATTATAGCGCATTGCAGTATTCCTGCAGCGAGTGTATCGCTTCCCGCGCATATCGCGGTGAAATATCAGAGCAATTTTACGATGACCTTTTTGAAATGAGATAGTCAACCAGTTTTTTCATCACTTCGACATTGTCGATCATTACCGAAGGAATGTCTATTTTCCTGACCTGTCGGTGAACAATCCTATAACCCCTAACAGATTATACAGATTGGTTATCTTCCATTCAGAATAGATATTGTAACCACAATAGATGGGGTAGACTGGATACCCGGAAGCTCCCGGCTCCGGTAGTTCATCGTTTTAAAAATCTATGCTATCTTTGGAACATTATGAAACGTCCGAATATCCTGTTTTTGTTTACCGATGATCAGCGCCGGGGAACCATTCATGCGTTGGGAAATGAAGTTATTTCAACACCGGCCATGGATTCCTTGGTCCAAAACGGCACCGCGTTTACCAACGCCTACATCATGGGCGGCACCCACGCGGCGGTTTGTATGCCCAGCCGGGCCATGCTTATGACGGGAAGAAGCCTCTTTCGTATTCAGGGGCAGGGTGAGTGTATACCCGCGGAACAGAAAACATTTCCCGAAACGTTCAGGGAGGCCGGATACCATACCCATCATGTGGGGAAATGGCACCAGGACCGGGAATCGTTCAACCGCAGTTTCGTCTCCGGCGACCGGATTTTCGGCTTTACCCATGGCTGGTATAAAGATTACGGCGGTCATTGGAACGTTGCCGTGCACGACTATGATCCTTCCGGTAAATATCCCCACGAAACAGGCTATATGCTTGCGGCCGATAAAAGAACCAAAGTGCCTATTGGACCTGGTGCCGGAGGGGTTCATTCAAGCGAGCTTTTTGCGAACGCGGCTGTGGATTTTCTGGATGGATACGATAAAGATGATCCCTTCCTCCTCTATGTCTCTTTTGTGGCGCCCCATGATCCCCGGGAAGCACCGAATGAATTCGAAGAGATGTACGGACCCGGGAATGTGGCGGTTCCCGAAAACTTTCTTCCCAATCATCCTTTTGACAATGGTGAACTCCGGGTACGGGACGAAGCACTCGAAGCCTGGCCCCGGCGTGAACGGGCGGTGCAGGACCATCTGTCCGATTATTACGCCATCATTTCCCATGCCGACGCGCAAATCGGAAGAATCCTGACGGCTCTGGAACGGAACGGATTGACCGATGAGACCCTCATCGTTTTTTCCGGCGATAACGGGCTTGCCGTGGGACAGCACGGGCTGATGGGGAAGCAGAACCTGTATGAACACTCCGTCGGAGTTCCCTTGATTTTTTCCGGTCTCGGACTTCCCCGGGGGCAAAAGACTGACGCTTTCTGCTATCTCTTCGATATATTTCCGACCCTGTGCGGCGCGGCCGGTGTGGACCTGCCTAAAAGCGTGGAGGGAAAAAGTCTGCTGCCGATCATCGAAGGAGCTTCCAACACGGTCCGGGATACAATGACCTTCGGATACCGGAAGTACCAGCGCGCCTTACGGCAGGGGCCGAGAAAGCTTATCGAGTACGCTGTCGAAGGAGAGCGGTACACCCAGCTGTTTGATGTTGAAAAGGATCCGCTGGAAATGGAAAATCTGGCCCGTTATGAGGATGAATCCCCGGATACCGGACGAATCCTGAAGGAAATGCGGGAGCTTCTTTTAAACCAGCTCTCCGAGTACGACGATCCCTTCCGGGATTCGTTTACCGGGAAGGGGAAGGCGGTCGGTCAGATACGGAGCAGATGAAGGCGGTGGATCAGCTGACAATAAAAATCTTCAAAAACCGGTTCAACCGGCAGTGGAAGTTTTGGCTGTAATTCCGCGTATCTTTGGTATACTGATCCTATGAACGGTCTTATCAATTTTAGTCCACACTTTCCTTGCCGGATCGGCGGCGGCGGGCTATACTAAAATCTATCGAGGAGACGGAACCATGCGGGTAAGAGTAATCCTTATCAGTGTACTTATTTTGGCCGCGGCAATGGCGGGGTTCGCGGAGAATAAGACGGCCTTGATCATTGCCAACGGGAATTACAACCACTTCTCCAGGCTTACGAACCCGGTGCCCGAGGCCTGGGACTTGAGCGCGGCCTTGAAGCGGCTGGGCTTCGAGGTGAGTTTGGTGACCGACGCCGGCAAGGAGGAGATGCTGGAGGCCCTCTACGCCTTTGAGCAGCGGGTGCAGGGCCGGGGCGGGACCGCGCTCTTCCATTACGGGGGGCACGCGGTGCAGGTAAACGGGAAGAATTACCTGATTCCTGCGGACGCGGATATTCCCGACGAGCTGCGGGTGCGGACCCGTGCGATGGACGCCGAAGAGGTGATGCTGACCTTAGACGCCTCGGGCAGCGACACGAATATCGTGATTCTGGATGCCTGCCGGAACAATCCGCTGCCCGGCGGGGGCCGGAGCGTGACCCGGGGTTTAGGTGTGATCGGCCACATGCCGAAGAACTCGTTCATCGTGTACTCCGCGGAGGCGGGCACAGTGGCGCGGGACGGGGTCTTTACCCCTGCCTTACTGGAGCATTTGGAGACCCCGGGCTTGAGTTTTACGGAGGTCATCAAGCGGACCCGGCGGACGGTGTTTGAGCGGACCGGCGGGGACCAGATCCCCGGCACCTACGAGCAGCTGTTCGACACCACCTACCTGGCGGGCAGTGCCCCGGCCCGGAGCCCCGGTTTCACGGTGGAGCCGGCCTACGGCAGTATCAAGGCCGCGGTGACCACTGCCGGCACCCTCTACTTAGACGGGGACCGCCAAGGCCCGGTAAGCGCCGGTGCCGCCGCCGTACTCACGGACGTGACCGCCGGCGACCACACGGTGGAGCTCCGCTACACAGACGGGGAGACGGAGATGAAGACCGTGACGGTGCGCAAGGACCGCACGGTTCAGGTGGCCTTTCGCTACGTGGAACGGGTGGACCCACCGGAGGACTTCGTGCTGGTTACGGCCGGGACCTTCACCATGGGCTCGCCTGAAGGCGAAACCGGCCGTTACGATGACGAGACCGAACACACGGTACGCATCAGCCGGGACTTTTATATGAGTAAGTATGAGGTGACGGTGGACGAATTCCGTCGCTTCGTGAACACAACCGGATATCGGACCACGGCCGAGAAAGAAGGCGGGGCTTGGGTGTGGACCGGCAGCATGTGGGAGCACAAGGCCGATGCGAACTGGAAGAACCCGTATATGAGTCAAACGGAGCAAGATCCTGTTACCTGCGTAAGCTGGTACGACGCGGTGGAGTACTGCAACGCGTTAAGTCAGCAGGAGGGCCTGACCCCGGCGTATACGATTAATGGCAACAACGTGACGTGGAATGAGACCGCCGACGGCTATCGGCTGCCGACGGAGGCGGAGTGGGAGTACGCGGCCCGGGGCGGGCAGAAAGCGGGGAGCTACAACGTGTATGCCGGGAGCGACAATATCGATGAGGTTGCGTGGTATAGTGATAATTCAGGCGGGAAGACCCACCCGATAGCGGGGAAGCAGGCCAACGAGCTGGGGCTGTATGACATGAGCGGGAACGTGTGGGAGTGGTGCTGGGACTGGTATGATGATTATTACAGCGATTCGCCGCAGAGTGATTCTCCTGGCGCATCTTCGGGTGTGTATCGTGTTTTGCGCGGCAGCAGCTGGCTCAATTACGCACTCGACACGCGGACGGCTATTCGCGACAGGGTCGTTCCTGATAGCTCGAACTACAACGTCGGGTTTCGTGTGGTTACCTCCGCCGCCCAGTGAGCGAAAAAGGGGGTATACCGGGATACTGGAACACTGGGGTAACGGGAAGATGGGGGTGCAGGGGGGAGCTGGGCGTCCCCCTGCCTGGTGAAAAAAGCGCAGATGGATGAGTTAAAACTGTATCAAAAATCGTATGATTTTTTACTCCGGGGGTTTAACTAAACCGACGGGTTTCCGAAATCGAAACGGTTTTCGGTACGGGGTCATGGTGCCGCTGGTGCCGCACGTTTACGGATTCGCGTATAAGCGCCCTCGTTAAAATAGGCATGTCCGAAATCGGGGTTTGTACACTTTATTACCGCAAGCAGATGGGTGATTATGATTCAGTTTCCAGTTCATCTAATCGTAAAAGCTTGTGTCCCTCAAATACAGTGAGTATTTCTCCTGTTCGTGAACGCGATAAACAATACGGCATTTCTTTACAATTAGCTCCCTGATTTCAGGATTGGAGATGTGTTATGGTCAGTTAATTTTTGAAAACCGAATAGTGTGTTGGTTTCTTCATCTAAGTAGATGGAATAATCGGATATTCCAGCCTTTTCCAGCTCCCTTATCAACTCAGGCCAAATTTCATCATGGTGTTTTTTGTATTCGGAAGCACAGCCCGGATTTAACTTCATACGAAAAGCATGTCTTTTCATGTTTCCTCCTATAAATCAGTATATCCTTTCGCTGTTTTTTTTTATAGTTAATAGTATTATTACTCGTAAATCAAATCATAGAGGGATATCACCATGCAAAATTTAAGTTCTAAAAAGCGTTTGATTGCAGCGATTGAAGGAAAGACACCGGACCGGCTGCCCGTCACCACCCATCATGTAATGCCGTATTTCTTGAATAAATACATGAATGGAATTAGCAATGATGAGTTTTTTGATCATTTCGGTATGGACCGAATTGTATGGCCATTTCCTCTGAAAGCTGATGAAGGGCGGGGAGAATATCCCGATCCCGATCAGGGACCTGCCGGGTTCCTGGAAGGAAAAAGGATTTTCAGTGACAACTGGCGCATCCGGTACGAAGAACTGTCGGATCCTGTTTATAAAACTACACGGGCAACTATCGTTACACCAAAAGGAAACTTGTCGGCGGTCATACAGTCCAACGAATACACGACCTGGGTATCGGAGCATCTGATAAAAGAGAAGAAAGACATTGACCTGGTGGCGGAGTTCGGTACCCATCCAGTATGCGACGTGGAGGAACTGAACCGGATAGCCGATCACTACGGCGAGACAGCACTTATCCGGGCGTTTATACCCCCCTTTGATATTTTCGGACAGCCCGGGTGCTGGCAGGATGCCGCGTGTATGATGGGTATCGAAAAACTGATCATGACTTCGTTTGATGATCCTGAATGGGTTCACGAATTCTTAAAGATTCTGCTTGAGCGGAAGCGGGTGTATATCCGGTCTCTCAAGGGCGCCAAGTATGATATCCTGGAACTGGGAGGAGGCGATGCTTCCACAACGGTTATTTCTCCGGATATTTTTGACCGGTTTGTCGCTCCCTATGACGCTGAGCTTATCCGGGAAGCCCATGACGCGGGGCAGCGGATCGTATACCATACCTGCGGCGGCATGATGCCCATACTGGAAAACATCGCCGCCATGAATCCGGATGCCATGGAGACGTTTACCCCTTCCGGTATGGGAGGCGACGCCGACCTTGAGGAGGCTAAAAGGAGGATCGGCGGCAAGGTATGCATGATCGGAGGATTTGATCAGTTTCATTTTTTTAAGGACGTGGAACCGGAAGCGGTAAGAAGCGAGGTCCGCAGATGTTTCGAGGCGGCCGGAAGGGACGGCGGGTATATCATTTCCCCTTCGGACCATTTTTTTGATGCCGATCTGGAATGCATCCATGCTTTTGCCGATGAGGCCCGGAAATGCCGGTACGTATAGGATCGGTCCGGCCGGCCCGATTAGAATATTCAAGCGGTCTTTCCTGAACAGCCTTGCTCTATTCGGGC
>CAYLLE010000157.1:0-7771 GCA_964384485.1 uncultured Spirochaetales bacterium
TTTTAATAAAACAATTTATAAATTTTAATGCGAATGTAATCACCGGAAATTGCTGCGCTTTTTCATTTTCAGTTGACAATTACTCATTCCGGGTTTAAATTAATAGATACAAGGTTCTTAGATGCAAACGCTTCTAAGAAAATGTCAGTCTTCAATGGGAGGGCGAATATGAAGAAACCGCCTAAAGCCCAACGCCGGGAAGACCCGGCATTAAGTTTTTAATAACCGGCAATGTCCGGAAAAAAGTCAGTGAAATCCTGTCACGGGGCTGACCCCAGCCGTCGGACGGATTTCTAAAAGCCGGCCTAAGCGACCGGCTTTATTTTTTTACTGACCCTAATTTTATTGGTATATTCCGTTTTCCTTCCAAATAGAGAGCATAAGATCGTACCGTTTAAAATCCATTCCCGTATAGATACAGTTTGATGTGGAAAAGATATAACCTCCTCCGGGCATTCCGTTCCGCAGGGAATAAAGGACCGAATCCCGGACCTCTTCATCGGTTCCATTCTGAAGCAGTCCGCAGTTCACATTCCCGATTAAACAAACCCGGTCTCCGGCAATTCTTTTTACTTCTCCGATATCCACTCCGCCCTGAGGATCAAGGGAATGGAGAGCGTGGGGACCAGCCTCAAGCAGCTGATCAAGAATCGGCATAATATTCCCGTCGGTATGTTTTATCGTATAAAACCCCATTTCCCGATATCCTTTTATCAGTTTTTTAAGATACGGAGAAATGAATTCGGAAAATTGCCGGGGGCTTAAGAAGGGTCCTGTATTAAAGCAGTAATCAGCGCAGAGGGCAAAACCGTCAAGAATTCCGTGGTCCCGCAGTTTCCGGGCTTTTTCGAGTGCCCTGTCAACCCGTTCCTCCGCGGTGTCTTTCATTTTTTGCGGCTCATCAGCTATACGGTATATAAACTCAGTCATCTCTGTTCCATTAGGAATACTGTAGGTCGCGTCCCCATGGATCATCAGGAAAAAATCTTCTCCGGACTTTTTGCGGATCTTTTCTATTAGAATTTTTGTTTCTTCCAATGTGTTTGGGTTTGGATGACAAAAAATGGCACTGTGATCATACTGCCGGGCCGTATTAATGAATATCTCAGCCATTTCATCCCTGTGCAGTTCCCGTTCCGATCGGGACATCTGATCCCACTGATGATATGAACGGTGGTTCGGATGTACTTTACCGAATGATTCCATGGTAAGAAAAAATACAAGTTCGAAGTGAGGTACAAGCCCCTTAATAGGTTTCCGCTCTAACGCTGCAATAAATTTTTCTCTATGTGTCATGTGTGAAGTATATCATTTACCCGGTATCGGTACCACGCCCGCTACATCCGTTTACGGCAACTCCCAGGGCCGCGTAATCTCCTATAGACTCTCCCAACCCGGCAGGTACGATACGGCATATCTCGGCTGAACGGGATAATGCTTCTTCACGGATAGCCCTTTCCATGGAAGGCCGGAGATATTTTTCACATCGAATAAAAATACTCCCGATTATGATCATTTCGGGATTTAAAATATCGATGAGAATGGCGATTCCCCTTCCCAGATACTTCCCGGAACGTGATAATATTTCCAGAGCCGCGCTGTTCCCGTTAGATGCCCCTTCTCCTATATCCCGGGCTGTGTAGCTTGAAGGTAACGAAGGGGTCAATCCAGCCCGGCGAAGCTCGCTGGATCTTGCGTTGGCCATGGACGCGATTCCGCCGCCGGAGCAGAAACCTTCGAAGGAACCCCGTTTTCCGTACCCTTCCGGCCCGTCTTCAGCCAGGCGGATATGGCCGACTTCACCGGCGGTACCATTAGATCCATGATAGAGGGATCCGTTTAAGATAATTCCCGCGCCGATTCCGGTACCGAACGTTAAAAACACAAGATTCCGTAAATTCTTTCCGGCCCCCCATGTCCACTCCGCCAGGGCCCCCGCGTCGGCATCATTCTGCAGATAAACCGGAAAACCAAGCGCCTCGGAAACAATAGAAGTCACCGGCACAGAATCCCAACCGGGCAAATTAGGAGGTGAAAGGATCACCCCACTATCAGGATCCAGGGGGCCTCCGCAGCTGATTCCCGCGGATACAACCGAACCTCTGGCTCCGTTATTATCCATGATGGTATTCGTTTCCTGAATTATCCTCGATAGTACTTCACCTGAACTGCCCCGGGTATCGAATTTCTTTTTCTCCAGGATATTTCCGTTGCTGTCTCCGAGCACAACCGCGCATTTTGTGCCGCCTACATCAATACCGATAAATTTTTTCATCATTACAAGGTGTTTATTGATATTAGTATTTTAGTAACTGTACCGGACTCAATGACATATTCAATCACCTTTTCGGGAGTAAAATATACTACCGAATCCTCAACAATCATGTTCGGCTCTCCGAATGCATCCGTTACTTCATCCAAGGCTGATCCGATTGTTATTCCCCTATTCATTTCAAAAACAGGCTCATCTATCCGTAAGAGCACCAATGAAGTTTCTTCTTTCTGAGCCGAGTAATAAAACATATAACTGTATCCGTCATATACATAGGTTTCCCGGGTGTCAATTACCTCTTCATCATGGAAGTTTTCCACCTTTTCGGTCCGTATGTCTTCAGGTTTTCCTCTGAGCCGTACCAGTTCGTCCTTAGTAGTATTCGGAGAAAAATCAAGAGCCGCTGGAACCATTTTTCCTGTTTCCATAGAAGGCTTCGCGTCTCTAACGATCGGTCCCTGTTCTTCAGCCACAGGACCGGCCTCTTCCGGTATGGTTTCGAGCGGTTCATCTTTTTCGGAGCAGCCGGCCGCCAAAACTAAAAACGCGGTTAACAGCAGCATCATTTTCCTATTCATATTTACCCCAAAGCAACATCTAAAGCCATCATAACGGTAAACCCGAAGATGGTCCCCATTGTCGCTATATCGACATTTTTGTTTATTTGAGACTCCGGAATTAATTCCTCGACAGCCACAAAAATCATTGCCCCCGCCGCAAAACAGAGTGCATACGGCAGTATTGCCCGCATTGTGACGACAGCTAACGCGCCGATAAATCCGGCGACAGGTTCTACAATACCAGAAAGCTGTCCAAAGAAAAATGCTTTCTTCCTTGAGAATCCTTCCCGCCGCAGCGGCACCGATACCGAAGTTCCCTCAGGAAAGTTCTGGATTCCGATACCCAGAGCCAAAACCACGGCACCGGCCAAAGTCGCGGATGGAAGATCTGCCGCCAGAGCACCAAACGCAACACCTACCGCCAGCCCTTCAGGAATATTGTGCAGGGTTATCGCTGTGACTAATAAAACACTCCGTTCCCAGCTTGTTTTAATCCCCTCTTTTTCTGATGTAGGATATCCCACGTGAAGATGGGGCAGCACCATATCGATAAGCCGGAGAACAACCGCGCCTGCCACAAAACCGATAACAGCGGGTATCCACGGTGCTATGTTTCCCTGCCTTTCAGTCATTTCGATTGCCGGAGCTATGAGCGACCAAAAACTCGCCGCAATCATAACCCCGGCGGCGAATCCAAGCATCCCGTCCAGGATTTTCTGGCTGATCTGCTTAAAGAAAAATACAAACGCAGACCCTAACGCGGTAACCCCCCAAGTAAAACATGTTGCCAGTACTGCCTGAAGGACCGGGCTGAGCTGCTTAAACCATTCAATCAGCATACATCCTCCCCAATATCGGGCTGTTAAGGTATAATACATCAAAACTATCCTGGAGTCATTAACGGAGTAAAATATGGCAGCAGAGTACGAAGTACAAAAAGTTGTATCAGCCAAAGACAAACGGGATTTTATCGGATTTCCCAGGAAACTTTATCGTCATTGTCCGTACCGTGTTCCCTGGTTCGTACGGGACATAAAAGAAATTCTCAACAAACGGCACCCCTTCTTTACCCATTCCGACGGAGACTTTTTTATGGTCAAAAGGAACGGTATAGTTTCGGGTAGAATATTCATATTTGAAAATAAACGGTACAATCAGCAGCACAAGTGCAGCTCTGCTCATTTCTATTTCTTCGATTGTTCCAACGACGCGGACAGTGTGTCGCTTCTGCTCGACACCTGTTCGGATTGGTCCCGCGGGAGGAATCTAGCCGATATAACAGGCCCGCTTCAGTTCGGAGGTACCGCCGGCAACGGAATCCTGGTACACGGCTTTACACACACTTCCGCAATGACAATGATGGAGTACAATTACCCCTATTACAGCAGGCTCCTGGAAGAATACGGATTTAAACCCTATCTGGATTATTTCTCAGCGCGAATTGATCCTTCCCAATTTCGGCTTCCACAAAAAGTTAAGCGGATATCCGAAATTGTATTAAAGCGGGGGAATTTCAGTATCATGAATCCCTCCAACAAAAAAGAACTCAAAGAAGCCGCGGAAGAAATCGGAAATATGTATAACGAAACCCTGGGTATTGATCATGTCGAGAATTACAAGCTCTCTCCGGAAGAGGTGACCCGGGCGGCAAAAGACCTGCTTACAGTCGCGGATCCTCATCTGCTGAAATTCATAAAATATAAGGGTAAAATCGCGGGTTTCCTTCTGGCTTTTCCTGATCTGTCAAAAGCAATCCGGCGTTCAAAAGGAAACCTTTATCCGTGGAATATTCTGAACTTGCTGCTCGAACGGGGTAAAACAAAATCGGTAATCGTGAACGGAGCAGGTATCATGCCGGCCTATCAGCGCCTGGGAGGAAATGCTCTTCTCTATTCCGAATTGGAAAAGACCATATCGGGAAAAGGCTACACCCATGCGGATCTTACCCAGGTCGCTGAATCCACCGGTTTAATGCTCAGCGATATTAAAACATTAGGCGGCGAAATTTATAAGATTCACCGTGTCTTCAGGTACCCCCTCTGACGCATTAACCAGCAAATCCCGGTCAACTCCTTCTGTGATTAAGAAGAGGCCATAATTTCATATAATATATAAATTTTAATGCGAATGTGATCACCGGAAATTGCTGCGCATTAACAGTATTACTTGATCACATCCGCCAGAAACCCGGAAATAACCGTGATCAACCCGTCTGCCAGCGGAAAGGAAGGATCACTGTAGGATGCTTGGTTTTCTTCCAGGTTTTCTACTTCTTTAAGGACATGATTCATGTCTTCAATTACCTTGAGTTCGGCATTTTTTCCGGCCTTGGCCAATTTTTCCGCGGCCGCCATTGTCACCTGCAGATCCTGTGTCCCCTGGACGATGAGAACAGGAACATCAATGTCGGCAACAACCTCTGCGGGGTCATATTTCAAAATTGATATCATATACGGCTGTACAGACGGTCTAAACAGCGACTGGATAATCTGAGATTCCGAGATATCAGATACGGTTTTTCCCTGTTCAAGACTGTTGATTATCCGTGCCGCCTCCTTCCGAACCTCTTCAGGATACGGTGAAAGCTGCCGTTTTATAGTCTCTCCGAATGATTCTCCCATTCCCGCGATTGATACAAGGGCCCGGGTATCACTTTTCCGGACTGTTACTGCTCCGACTAAGGCACCTTCACTGTGTCCTGCCACGGCAGTGCCGGTAATTTGATCCAGGTTCTGCAGAAATGATAACCATCTCCCGGTATCTTCAACATAAATATCAAGCGTCAGATCTTCTTCCGTCATTCCGGGCCAAACGGATTCTCCAACTCCCCGTTTATCGATCCTGAGGCTTGCGTATCCCTTTTCCGCAAGTCCGTAGGCCAATTTCAGGAGGCTGTCATTTCGGCCGGCAATGGCGGAATTACCGTTTCTGTCGGTAGGACCGGAACCGGGAATAATGAGCACGCCGGGGAATGGCGGGTTCCCTTCCGGAATAAGCAGGGTACCCTTCAGGGTTCCCCCTTCAACCGGCAGTTCCACATCCTCCTCTTTCCCCGGTACTTCGGGCTGTTTTATTTCTCCGGAATCTGAAACTCTGGCAGCCGAAAAGGTCCCGGATGCTCCTCCTTGATTAAAAGATCCGGACAACTCATCTCCCGCAGCCTTCCCCTGGAATACGGCCTGCGCCGGATTTGAAGGCAGGATAAACCGGACTGAGTTATCTTCCAGCGAAATATCCGTGAGCGGGATCGAGTACGCGTTCTGCTGGGGAATATCAATGGTTCCCGCGTATGCTGTGTCTTTTTTCGTTAACCTGAGGATGATTCCAAGCTGCTGCCCCTGAACGGAAATAGCCCCTTCCCAGGTCCCTTCCAGCGTAGTTTCCGGCACTGTACTTTCCTCCTGATCCCCCGCTGTATTTTCTTCCTGAGCACCCGAGGCGAAACTCCCGAGGGTTATCGATATCAATATTAAAAAAAACGTAATTGCTTTCTTCATTGGAAAACTCCTTTACGTACCATTCTTCATAAGTACGGGCTGACGGGTTCCCTCCACTACATCCCTCCACAAACTGCTCTCCGGATCCACATAGTTCCGTTTTTCAACGGCAACATGGGTTGGAAGGTGAACAAATGTATTGTTGATAAGGCTGATAAGAATACCTGTTTTACCCGACATCGCGGCGTGGACCGCGTTGTTCCCCAGCCTGGCGCAGTAGACTGAATCTGAAGGGACGGCAACGGAACTCCGGATAATGTAGCTGGGGTCAATATACTTCAGAGAAACTTTCATTTTCTGCTTAGCAAAGAACGAGATTATTTCCTGCTTTAGAAAAATACCGATGTCGCCGAGTTTTTTGTTCCCTGAGTCGTCGGTGTTTTGATCACTTGCCAAGTGTTCCTGCCCGGCGCCTTCAGCAACGATGATGACAGCGTGATGCCTTCTTTCCAGCCGCTTCTTAAGATTCTGATACAGACCGTTTTCTCCTTCGAGATCGAACGGAACTTCCGGGATAAGCACAAAGTTAGCCTCATGAACAGCCAGGGCTGTATGGGCGGCAATAAATCCGGACTCCCTGCCCATCAGTTTCACAAGCCCGATCCCATCCATGGCAGAATAAGCTTCGGTATGGGCACTGAATACGGCTTCGGCAGCCCTGGTAACAGCCGTCTCAAATCCGAAAGATTTTTGAATAAAACTGAGATCGTTGTCGATGGTCTTCGGAATTCCAATCACTGAAATTTTAAGGCCCCTCTTTTCTATTTCCCGGACAATGCTCAATGCCCCTTTCTGAGTACCGTCACCTCCGATTGTAAAGAGCATATTCAAATTCATCCGCTCAATGGAATCGACAATATCTTCGGTTCGTTCACCTCCGCCCCGGCTCGAACCGAGAATCGTACCTCCGATTTTATGGATGTCGTCCACTTCTTCAGGATTCAGTTCCACAGTGGGGTAATTATTCTCCGGCAAAAATCCCTGGTATCCGAATCTGATCCCGGTAATCCGCCGTATTCCGTAAGCATACCAGAGGCACCTGACCAGTGCTCTGATCACGTCGTTCAGCCCCGGACATAATCCGCCGCAGGTAACAATTCCTGCATGCACATGGCCGGGATTAAAATAGATATACTCCCTGGGACCCGCCTTTTCCAGAAGCCGTTCCGGTGAATAATCCCTTTTTTCGCCCAGCTCGGGCGCTTCAATGCTATAGATAATTCTTTCATCATCCCTTACGTAATTTGCTATGGCATCACCTAATATTCTGGAATAAATAAGGGGAGATTTAATTTTACAATCTCCAAGAACCGGCACAGAAAAATCGTATTTTTTATCCATTTTTCCCCCTTTTATTAAATAGTATTTATTTCCCTCAACAAACTCAAGGAGGGCTTCTGAAGTAATTTCCCGCGATATAAATTTAACCCGCCTTCAAAATT
>CAYLLE010000158.1:0-3256 GCA_964384485.1 uncultured Spirochaetales bacterium
TAATAAAACAATTTATAAATTTTAATGCGAATGTGATCACCGGGAATTGCTGCCCTTGCCCACCGCGGCTTTACCGGATATCCTCCTACCCATGACACCGAGAGAACATGTTCTTACAGTCCTGCAGCGAAGGCCGGCCGGTCAAATTCCCTTCACCATGTATGAAGCCTTTATAACTCCCCGGGCTTCGGAACGGGAAATGCGCAACCGGGGGATGTGTATTGTGGACCGGAGGGTACGCCCCTTCAAAGCCCACCGTCCCAACGTGAATATAAAATCCGTAACGGAAAGGGTAAGGGGAAAAGTCATGACCCGTACCTATTTCGAAACCCCGGTCGGGACGGTGAGTGAACTGAACGAGCCTGCCGGATTCACGAGCTGGCATCACGAAAAATTCTTTAAATCCCCGGATGACTACAAGGTGCTGGAGTTTATCCTGAAGGATGAAGTATTTCAGGCTGATTACGGTCCGTTAAACGAGGCGATGAAGCGGGACGGTGGAGACTCGATCTTCCGGGCTCAGGTTGGGCTGGAACCGCTTCAGACGTTTATTTCAGGCAGAATGATGAAGATGGAAGATTTCTGCATCCAGTGGATGGAAAACCGGGATGAAATTCTCAAACTGTACCGGATAGTCGCGGAGAAGCACCGGGAGCTTTATCCGATTTTAGCGGAATCTCCGGTGAAAATTATTAATTACGGCGGAAATGTGGTTTCGGAAATTATCGGGGAGGACGTTTACCGGCAATACTACCTTCCCCACTACCGGGAAGCCGCGGATTATTTCCGGAAACACGGAAAGATGACCGGCTGCCATCTGGATTCCAACAACAAGCTGATCGCCCGTGCCGTGGCCGAATCCGGTCTCGACTACATCGAAGCGTTCACCCCCTCCCCGGATACCGATATGACTTTGGCGGAAGCCCGTGCTGAGTGGCCGGACATGATTCTCTGGCTGAACTTTCCCTCATCGGTCCATCTAAAAACCGATGAAGAAGTCCGGAATCATACCGTCAATCTTTTAAACGAACTCGATTCCGCGGAAGGGGTGATCATGGGAATTACCGAAAACATTCCCGAAAACCGGGGATATGACTCATGCCTGGCCATAATGGATGGACTGGAACAGCATCACCGGGACTTTCCCGGGATGTATCCGGCCGGCTAAAGGTATTCCCCAAGGCGTAATCGTGTGTTATTCTGCAGATGTTTTATTATCGTCAGCAATTAATAGGGGTAACCTATGAAAAATACCGATGAACTTCTGGAACTCTACCGATATATGGTAACCGCCAGGGAGATGGACCTGATCGAAGAGGAATACACCGGCCGGGGAGAGGCCTTTTTTCATGTCTCCGGTGCCGGGCACGAGGCTTCCGTGATGCTTGCTCCCTTTTTAGAGGATCGGGACCGGCTCCACTGCCACTACCGGGACAAGGCACTAATGCTGGCCCGGGGAATCAGCCCGGAAATGTTTTTCCTGAGTCTGTTTAACAAGCACGGCTCCCATTCCCGGGGCAGGCAGATGAACGCCCACATGAGCGCTCCCGAGTTGGGCATCCTCAGTCTGGTCGGTCCGGTAGGAAATTCGGCCCTCCAGGCCGCCGGGGTAGCCGAGGTGCTTAAGGAAACGGATCCAGGAGCCGTGGTACTCTGTTCCTTAGGTGACGGCATGTCCCAGCAGGGAGAAGTTCTTGAAGCGGTAGCTCAGTGCGTCCGGGATGAACTTCCGGTCATCTTTCTGATCCAGGACAACGCGTTCGCGATTTCAACCAAAACCGAAGGTAAAACATTCTACCGGACTCCCTCGGGGAAACAGGATATGTTTTACACCGTACCCATCACCTGGATTGACGGAAGACATCCATTAGAAGCGGAAAAAGCCTTCGGACCGGTAGTTCAAACCGTCCGTAAAAAGAGCCTGCCCGCCATCGCGGTAATGGAGGCGGACCGACTGTCGAATCACACAAATGCCGACGACCAGCGGATGTACCGGACTCCGGAAGAGATCAAGCATGTCAAAGAGACGGGAGATCCCATCATCCGGTTCCAGCATATTTTGGAAGAACAAGGAATATCGCCCGGAGAACTCGCGGATCTCGCGGACGGTATCCGGGAGGAACTCCGGAACACAGTCCGGGAGGTGCAGCGGATGAAGGAGCCTGAACCGGTCCATACCGCCGTCCGGCCGATCCCGGAAAAACTTACCGCTCCGGAATCGGAGTTTCGGGGAGAAACCGGGGGGGACGACGGACTCACCATGCTGGAAGCTCTTCGGGAGACCCTCAGGCACCGGCTTTCCGCGGACAGCCGGGTTCAGCTTTACGGCGAAGATATCGAAGACCCCAAGGGGGACGTGTTCGGCGTAACCCGGGGGCTGTCGAGCGATTTCCCGGGCCGGGTAAAGAACTCTCCGTTAGCGGAAGCGACCATCGTGGGGACCGCCGTCGGTCAGGCCTTGGCGGGGAAACGTCCCGTGGCTTTTCTCCAGTTCGCCGATTTCCTGCCCATCGCCTACAATCAGATCTTCGCCGAACTGGGAAGCATGTACTGGCGCACCGACGGAGGCTGGCAGGCGCCGGTTATTCTGATGGTCACCTGCGGAGGGTACCGTCCCGGCCTCGGCCCCTTCCACGCGTCAAGCATGGAGGGAATCGCCGCCCACACCCCGGGTGTGGATGTGTTCATGCCCTCCACCGCCGGAGACGCCGCCGGCCTTCTAAACGCGGCGTTCGAAAGCGGAAGACCGGCCATATTCTTCTATCCGAAAAATTGTCTGAACGACCGGAGGGAACTTACCGGCCGGGATGTCGCCCGGAACCTGATTCCCATCGGCCGCGCCCGGGTGGTCCGGGAAGGGGAACACGTCACTCTGGTCGGATGGGGAAACACCGTCTCCCTTTGCCTGAAAGCCGCGGAAAGTCTCGCGCTCTCCGGCGCCGAGGCGGAAGTGATCGACCTCAGAAGTATCGTTCCCTGGGATTCCGAACTTGTTACCAAATCAGCGGAAAAAACCGGACGGCTGATTGTGGTCCATGAGGATAACCACACCGCCGGTATGGGCGCTGAAGTGATCGCGAAAGTCACCGAGAGCTCAACGGTTCCGGTGACAGCACGGCGGGTTACCCGGGGGGATACCTACGTCCCGTGTAATTTCGCCAACCAGCTTGAGGTACTCCCCTCCTACCGGAGGATTCTTGAGACTGCCGTGGACCTTTTGGGCGGCACCATAGTATGGAAGAAAACCGGCGGGGAC
>CAYLLE010000158.1:3356-7652 GCA_964384485.1 uncultured Spirochaetales bacterium
CCGGTTACCCGGGAAGAACCGGGTGAACCGGTGATCACCGGTATTGAAACGGAGAAGCCGGACCGGAAGCGGAGGAATACCGCCCCGGCGGTTTCACCGGTTTCCGGATTGACCGCGGGGATCGCGGAAATCACCTATAAGACGGGAACCCGGCTGGTGAAAAATGAAGAGATTTCCGCCCTCTGCCCCACCTGGAGTCCTGAGGACATCTACAAACGGACGGGAATCAAAACCAGACAGTGGGTAACCGGAGACGAGGATGCCTTCTCCCTGGCCGCGGACGCCGTAACCGAGCTGTTCATCAAAACCGGAACGACCATGGAAGATATCGACATGATTCTCTGCTCCACCGGTACTCCCCTCTACACAACCCCCTCCATGGCAGCCATGCTGCATAACAAATTCCAAAAACGGGGAAGTAAAAGGGATACCGCCGCCATGGATATTACCGCGGCATGTTCCGGATACCTCTACGGATTACAGATCGCCTACGACTATCTCGCCGGCAAACCGGATCACCGCATCCTCCTGGTGACGACCGAAGTCCTCTCCACCAGACTGGATACTTCCGATCCCGCTACGGCTCCCATATTTGGTGATGCCGCCACCGCCTCCCTCATCGTGGGAGCCGGCAAAAGCCCGGGAGCTCGCTTCCGGGTGCACCGTCCCGTTCTATCAGCGAAAGGAGAACCGGCGGAAGCCCTGGTTGTGCCGGCCGGTTCAACCGAGCCGGTTACGATGGACGGACCCAAGGTTTTTCAGCAGGCCGTCCGGGCCATGGTACGGATGCTCAGGGAGGCATGTACCGAAGCGGCAATCACGCCGGAAAAACTGGCTCTGGTAGTCCCCCATCAGGCCAATCAGCGGATAATCAACTCGGTCCGTCAGCGGTTGAAAACCGATAAGGAGAAAGTGTTCAGCAACATCGACTCATTCGGGAATACCTCCAGTTCCACAATTCCGATCTGTCTCTCGCAGATCAAGGAAAGGGTCAGCACGAAAGACATGGTGGGACTCACAGCCTTCGGCGGGGGCTACACCTTCGGAGGCGGAATCCTGGAAGTGTTGTAGGACAGTAATTTCCGAATTTTAATACTTTTTCTTGACTCTCCCCTATACTGGAAGGTTTATCCTGGTATGTGAAAGGAGGCAGTCAATGAAAACAAACGCAAATCAAACACAGAATGGCTCGAAACTGAAAAATTTCCAGCCGAAAACAGGTAAACACTGTGAAAGCAGCGCAATGCTTAATATGCTCTGTCACCAGGGATATGACCTTACCGAAACAAAAATAATCGGAGCCGGTTCTGCCATGGGATTTTGGTTTCAGGACGGGAATTTCCCCTTTTTAGGAGGAAGAACCCACAGGCTGAAGGAAAATTTTTTTTCTCTTTTAGGCATTCCCTGGCAGGAGGAAATACCGGAGGGCACCAATAAAGCCGGTTGTTGGAAGAAAATCGGAGAATTGCTTACAGAAAATCATCCCGTTGTCCTGCAAGTAGACATGCGTTATCTTCCCTACCTCTATAACGGAAAATACGGTCCTCCATATATGAGTTTCGGGTGGCACCTGATCTGTATCGCCGGTATCGACCATAATTCAGAAAACACCTGGGTTACCGATACCGGCCGGGGGCTTCAGGAAATAAGAATGAAAGACCTGCACAGAGCACGGTTCAGTAAATCAAAAATATTTCCACCCGCCGGAAAATTTTACTGGGCGGATAAGATTCCCCCCGGATTTTCCACGGATTGGAACAAGACAGCAGAAAAATCACTTACGATTCAGAAAGAAGAAATGACCGCGGAAGATGAGGATTCCCGGGATAATTCCGGTCTAACCGGCCTCTCCAAATTACCGGAAAAAATCGAAGAACTTGGGGTTAGAACTCCCGCGCATCTCCTCCCATCCCTTCTCGACTATTTGTCGGACAGCATAGAGACGAACGGTACGGGCGGCAGCGCGTTCCGGACCATGTACCGGCAATTTCTAACAGAAACATCGGAACAAACCGGAAGCAGTTATCTGCGGGAAGCGGCTGCGATGCTGGCTCCCGCCGAAACGGCTTGGACCTCCCTGGCGGCACAGTTCAAAGCCATGGGACAGAATAAACAGGTGCTCAGAAACAAGGAGGCCCGGAAAAGATCATTTCGGGATCTGGCCGATACCGGGGCAGAAATATTTAAACACGAAAAGAACTTTTACGATTACATAAAATAAGGAGTTGGATATGAAAAAGACCGATCTTAAAAAAACGCACAAGCACTGCTACAGCGCCGGGGGAGACTTCCGGTTTATAAAAGTGCCCTCTATCCAATACATTACGTATAAAGGAAAAGGTGATCCTAATAAATCGGAGGACTTCCAGCATGCCATGGGCGTTCTCTACGGTTTAGCCTATACTATCAAGTTTACGGTTAAAGAAGATGACCATGATTTTACCGTAATGCCGCTGGAAGGACAGTGGTGGGCGGAAGATCCCAGGGATTTCAGGGAAAACAGGAAAGATAAATGGTTTTGGAAGATGATGATCGCTGTGCCTGATTTTATTGACGGAAGGATTTTCGAAGCCGGGAAAACCAAGCTTAAGGATAAAAAAGATCCGCCAGGCCTTGAAAAAGCAGCGCTTGAGACCATTGAAGACGGCGAGGCGGTCCAATACCTTCACATAGGATCCTATTCGGAAGAAGGTCCGGGTATTGCAAAGATGCATTCCTTTATTTCGGAGAAGGGATACCGGCTCAGGGGGCATCACCGGGAAATATATTTGAGCAATCCTCAGCGTACGCCGGAAGAGAAGCTTAAAACTATCATCAGGCATCCTGTAGAGAAAGTAAAATGATTTCTACAGCCTCTGGATCAGCGCCTCCCCTTACGGTACAATGCGGCAGCAGGAGAGGTATGCTTTCGATCGGCGAGTTTTCCCAGGCAGTACGGTTATCGGTTAAAACACTCAGGTACTATCAGGAGCTGGGTATTCTCATTCCGGCAAAGATCGATAAAACCACCAACTACCGGTACTACGATGATTCCTCCTACGAAAAGGCGAAAAGTATATATGCCCTGAAAGACCTTGGATTCACCCTGCAGGAAATAAAAAAAATTTTTCAAGAGTGCCGGTCGGATGAAGATCTGGATGTCTTTATTCAGGCAAAGCTGCGTGAAATTCGGGGTAAGGTTGATAATTTGCGGGAGCTCGAGAAAAAGCTCTCTTCTTTCCGGCCCTTTTCCGAACCAGCTGTAACAGGTGTGCGGGGGGTTCCGGAGGAGACGGTCATCAATCTTCCGGCTTTAGGGGTTATTCCATTCAAGGGGAAATACAGTGACATCGGGAATTACTTCCATCGGCTTTATAGAAAGATAGGTCGTTATACTAAGGGAAAACCGTATGCCTTTTATTACAAAATGGAATACACCGAGTCGGACATGGAAATGGAAGCGGCGGTGGAACTAACCCGGAAAATAACTGCTGAAGGAATTGATTACCGGAGCATCTTGAACCGGCGGGCGGTCAAAATAATTCATGAAGGACCCTACGGAAGCCAGGGGGCCGCCTATATGAAACTCTTCAGTTACTGCCGTACCGTCGGCCGCGCGCCGGTACCGCCGATCATCGAACACTTCCTCAAAGGACCTGGCAGGATCCTCCGGGGAAATCAGAATTCCTACCTTACCGAATGTATTGTCCTCATGGAGCCTGCCAGAACACATCGGGATTGCTGATGACGTACTGCGTTACTTCGGCTCCCCGGGATTTCCACAGCCGCGCCCTTTTTTCGGGTACCGGCAGCATACTTCCGGGGACGAGGATGAGTTCATACCGTTTTCGCGCTCCCCCTTCATACCCGTACTGCGGTTCCAATGGCGATATAAGCCCGTAAAGATTTTTCATCATGTATGTACCGAAGTACCACTTCGGACTCATCGGTTTTCCCCTGATCTCAGCTTCAGCATTCAGACGGGGATAATCTTTCCGGATCAGCATTTTTCTGACTTCCCGGATACCCAGCAGTTCTCCGGCTTCATCCATGGGGTACGCGTAGAATGAAGGATCCATCCACAGCCATTTCTTTTCTTCAGATGACCACACAGCGGTAATAACATGGCTGTCCCTGTCTTCAGGGTCCAGGGGAGTACAGCTGACGATCCTGGCGGGAAATCCCATCGCCAGGTATGCTTCCTGGAGAATAATGGCTTTCATCCTGCAGTTTACCCCGATATCTTTTGATTCAGCCCACCGCACCAGCAAATCCCGGTCAACTCCTTTTGTGATTAAGAAAAGGCCATAATTTCAT
>CAYLLE010000159.1:0-7155 GCA_964384485.1 uncultured Spirochaetales bacterium
CCGCTCTCTCCCACCAGTCCGAAGGTTTCCCCTTTCCGGATCCGTATTGAGACGCCGGTGACCGCCTGAATATGCTTCTTCGGCTTAAACGGCAATCCGTCACGGACCGGAAAGTCAACTGAGAGGTTTTCAAGTTGCACTAACAGGGTATTATCATTCATTGGGATGCCAGCACCTCACTTGTCTGCCCGGTTCACGGGTCTCCAGGACGGGCATTTTTTCACGGCAGATATCCGTAGCCCGCTCGCACCGGGGGTGAAAATAACATCCCTCCGGCTTCATGATCGGGTGGGGAACCGTATCCGGAATCTGGGTGAACCGCTTCCTGGTTTCACTGAGCTTCGGAACAGACCGGATCAGGCCCACCGTGTACGGATGCCTGGGTTGGCTGAAGACTTCCCCGGTTTTCCCCCGTTCCACAATCTTTCCCGAATACATGACGTATACCGTGTCCGCCATATTCGCGACCACACTCAGGTCATGGGTGATCAGCAGGAGAGCCATGCTGAATTCCGTTTTCAAATGGTCCATAAGGTCGAGAATTTGTGCCTGGATCGTCACATCCAGAGAGGTGGTCGGTTCGTCCGCCACCATCAAGGCGGGTTTGCAGGCGAAGGCCATAGCGATGAGGACCCGCTGCCGCATACCTCCCGAAAGCTGATGGGGGAAGCTGTGGTACCGTTTCTCCGGCGCCGGCACCCCTACCTGACGGAGTGTTTCGATTGAGGCTTTTTTCGCCTCCCTGGTGCTCATGTTCCGGTGTTTGATAAAGACTTCATCAATCTGTTTCCCTGCCGTCATCACCGGGTTAAGTGAAGTCATGGCATCCTGGAAAACCATGGACATCCTGCTGCCCCGCATGTTCTGCATTCTGGCGTTGGAGAAGGCGGAAATGTCCTGACCGTCGAATATCTGTTCCTTGACCGAGATCAGGGCGGGGGGAGACTGCAGCAGCCTGAGGATAGACATGGAGGTGACGCTTTTCCCGCACCCGCTCTCACCAACCAGGGCGGTACATTCTCCCCGGCGGATATCCATATCCACCCCTTCCACCGCTCTGATAAAACCGGCCGCGCTTGGGAACATCACCTTGAGTCCGCGCACCTTAAGGAGTGGGTCAGTCATGAATTTTTGCTCCCCGTTCCCTTATATCCTGTACTTCCTCATCATCCATGGAATCGAACACGTCCTGGATATACCGGTTGTTCAGGCTCCGGAATAACTTGAAAATGCTGTTGCTCTGCTTCATCTTGGGATTGAAAATTTCCTCCAGGGCGTATCCGATGAGCATAAATGACGATACCGTGATAAATATCGCGATCCCGGGAGCGATAATCCACCACCAATAACCCAGCATCAGGGCTCCGCCGCTCTGGGCTTCGGCCAGCATCTTTCCCCAGCTTATCGCCTTCGGATCACCCAAGCCCAGGAAACTCAGGCCAGCTTCAGCGACCATGATTCCCGCGCTGGTCAGGGCGGTGCTCATGATCAGCAGGTGGCTTACCCCGGGAAGGATGTGGCGGAACATGATGTACCATTTCCCGGCACCGCTTATGTCGGCGGCCTTTACGTAATTCGAGTTCTTGAGCACCAGTACCTGGGACCGGATGACCCGGGCCAGGCCGGTCCAGCCGAAGAGGGTGAAGATAAATATCAGCATGAGGTAGTTCTTGCCGAAAAGATTTGTCAGTACAATGGTGATGGGCAGTGTCGGTATCACCAGCATCACATCCACGATCCGCATGATGACCATGTCCGCCGCCCGGCCCACGTAGCCTGCCACGGTGCCCATAAGGGCGCCGATACACGCGATAAGGAGACCGGTGACGATGCCGATTCCCAGGGAAACCCGGGATCCGTAAATGAGCATACTCAGGATGTCCTCTCCCCAGGAGGTGGTCCCGATGGGGTGCTTCAGGCTGGGCGGCAGACCGCCCGCGTCCCGCTGGGTCACGTCGTACGGATCGTACGGCGCGAGAAGCGGCGCGAACACGGCGGTCAGGGTGATTAACAGGAGCATGATGAGCCCGATTCTGCCCCGGGAATGGTTCCAGATTTTGCCGAGCAGTTTCATGCTATCTTCCTCCCTTTACCCGCGGATCGAGTAAGCTGTAGGTAAGATCGGTTATCAGATTGGCGACCAGGGCGAATGTGGAAAGGAAAAGCATGATCCCCAGCATTAAAGGGTAGTCGTTGTTCGCGTTTGCTTCCAGAAAAAGGGTTCCCATCCCGTTCCAGTTGAAAATTTTTTCTATTATAATAGAACCTCCGATTATCCTGCTGATATTCATCCCTAGGCTCGTAACAATCGGGAGCAGGGCGTTCCGCAGGGTGTGTTTGTAGAGGACCTGCCGATTGTTAAGTCCCTTAGACCGGGCAGTCAAAACAAAGTCTTCGTTGGACACTGCGATAACACTGTTCCGGGTGTTTTGGGCGTATCCGATGATTCCGCCGATGGACATACTGATGATGGGAAGCGCCGCGTTCCGGAATACTTCGGCGATAGCGCCTGCTGACCAGTCAAAATTGCTCGTCATATACGGGTCGGCATACGCGGGAAACCATCCAAGCTGGAATCCCAAAAACATGGAAAGAAGCAGGGCGATGAAGAAAGGCGGAATGGCAATGCTCACCGTTGAAGCGCCCAGGAGAATGGCGTCGGGAGTCCTCCCCCGTTTCCAGGCCGCGTAGGTCCCGAAAATGATCCCGAAGACGGCGGATATGAGCAGGGCGCTGACCGAGAGAACCAGGGTCCAGGGAAGCCGTTCGGCGATCAGTCTGGAGACTTTCGGCCGTCCCGGCAGAAAGGAGTTGCCCAAGTCACCTTGGAACAGTTTTCCCACATAGACGCTGAACTGGACGATCAAAGGTTTGTCGAACCCGTACTGTTCCCGGGTCAGCGCTTTGATTTCCTCATATTCGGCGTCGGTCATACTCCCCAGACGGGGCGGATAGTACCGCTCCGCCGGATCGCTGACCCCGATCCGGGGAATGAAGAAGTTCAGTGTGACTACGATAAAGAAGATGAAAAATGTGTAGAGTATCCTTTTATAGGCGTAACCCTTCTGCATATCCGCCCTTCGAAATTAATCTTCTTTAAACCTGAGATTCGTCAGGGTTTCTTCGTTATAAACGGTAGCTCCCTTTACCGCGGTCCAGCCTTCATAAATGTCGGTTCGGTGCGCGGAGATGACATCGGCGCAGTAGAGCGGAATCTTGTAATTGATCCCGGCAATAATTTCCTGGATCTCCTTTACCAGCTCCACTTTCCGGTCATCATTCAGGGTGGTCCGCATCTCTTCAATCTTTTCCGTCAGTTCGGGATGTTCGAGCTGACCGTAATTTGATGAACTGCCCCGGGTAACAAAGTGGGCCCGCATCATCATATCGATATTGGTAATGTCGAAGATTACTCCCTGAATAGTCATGTCGAAATCACCGGTGTAGTATTTGTCTTTAACCGCATTGCTGCCGCCTTCTTCGAAAAATATTTCTATGCCGATTTTTTCCAGCTGTACCTTGATATAATTGATAAGGTTTTTATATGCCTGATTTCCGCTGATAGAGAACGATAGTCTTACGCCGTCCTTGCTCCGGTACTTCTGCCCCTGCTGCAGGGTATATCCGGCCGCGTCAAGAATTTCCGCCGCCCCCTCCGGGTCCGGTTCCCGAAGCTGCACCCCGGTATTGTACAGCAGGGAAGATTGATTGATGAGTCCGGGCGGAACAGGAGTGCCCCTGCCTTTGAGTACCTGTTCTATGAGCTCTTCCTGGTCCACGGCTAACGCGATTGCTCTCCGGAGCTCGGGATCCGCCAGAAGCGCCCGGGTTTCGGTCCGGTAATTCTCCGACGGATTTACGTTCAGGACAAGGGAGGTTAAATACCGGCCCTCGGAAAACATGATGTTCAGATCATCGGTGTTTTTTAGATTTCCCACATACGCGGCGTCAATCGAGGAATTTATCGTATCCACATCCCCTTTCTTCAAGGCGTTTATCGCCACATTCATGTCTAAGTAGTTGATAAACTTGATGGTCTCCGGCTTGTAAAGATCGTTTCCGTTCTCGTCCTTCAGATGGAAATCGTCCCGTTTGTTCAGGACAACAATATTATTGTTGCTCTCCCCGGTATTAAGGGTATACGGGCCGCTTCCCACCGGATTCTTAAACAGTTTTTCCACCGGCGGGATCGGATTCGAGCTGTTCAGCTTGTTTTTCGGTGAAATAATTTTCCACTGATGTTCCGGCAGTACCAATATGGTTGTAAAAAGCGGAGTAATTCCTCCCAGAACCTTCCGTACATGAAAATAGACCACGTTGTCCTCATCTTCCGCGAAGGTGTACGGTCCGGGATACTTCTGAGTGAAAATTCCCTGCCGTACCAGTTCCCAGTCTCCCGACGTATTCCGCTGGTAGTTGTGCATCAGATCGCCTGTCCATG
The DNA here is from genome assembly GCA_964384485.1 of uncultured Spirochaetales bacterium. Classification (GTDB taxonomy): domain Bacteria; phylum Spirochaetota; class Spirochaetia; order CAYLLE01; family CAYLLE01; genus CAYLLE01. The sequence continues at coordinate 4,442 of CAYLLE010000159.1, forward strand.
CCAGGGCGCCGGCGTGATTAGTCCGGCCGAAATCGGAGGCCAAATCGAAGGTGAAATACACGTCCTGGGCAGAAACCGGGGTCCCGTCGCTCCACCGGGCGTTCCGGTTTACGGTAACCTTTACCGCCAGGTAGTCCTGCTCTTCCGGTACCCGATCCGGTTCCGTCACATACTGCCAGCTCTCTCCCAGATTCGGTTCATACGTACCGGTATCTTCATCATAGGTAAAAAGGGTACTGTAAACAGCACTCGAAATTGTAGTGGACAGCCCCTGATTGGATAACCACGGCATGTACGTGGAAGGAAGGGAGGTGGAGACGTTGGCCACATAGAGGGTAAAACTCTTGTCGGCTGCTCTTCCCGATGCTCCGCCGCCTCCGCAGCTCGCGGTGATACTGGATAAAACAAGGGCGCTCATCAGGGTTATAAGGATGTATTTCGTTCGCATAATCTTTTTTCTCATCGTTCCGGTCCTAATCAGCAAAAATAAACGCGGTTAATACGGGTACTGCATCTTTGTTCCAAATGCTTCCTTTCCCACGGAATTATCCCATATCTCTTCTATCCTAAACACATATGCCGGCCTTTCCGGCCATCTTTCCATATTCGGCGCGTGATAAACATCGTGCTGGGCATTTACAAACCGTTGATAGATATCGTCTTCATGGATTTCCATTTTCCCGCGGAGTTCATACGATATTACCGGGGGCTGATAGTAGATCAGGGTCGCTTCCGGATTCACCTTGTAATTTTCCCAGCTGTGTTTTTTCGCGAGTTCCAGGGAGGTGATGATGGAAAAATCAATTCTCTCCGAGGCCTCCGGGGAGTACAGGTGTTTAACCAGTATTTCCAGACCCCGTTTGCTGTACTCTTTGTCTTCTTTGTCGTAGGACTTGATATGCTCAATGTAGGCATCCAGGGTTTCCTGCATCAAGTCGGGTTTCGGCACAAATCCTACCCCTTTAATGGAAGCGTTTAACCCCGCGGGACCGTTTGATACCATGGCGGGATTGTGGGAAGTAAAGCTGAGGAACATCTTTTCGCTGCTCATCTCTTCGCCGTTAAAGATTTTCATGACCGTGTTTGCCCGGGTTTGATACGCCCAGTTAAAGAACTTTTCCGCTGTTTTCATGACTGCTCCAGTGCGTATTTATATTTTCGTTCTATATTATGGCATGGTTATTCCGTAGTCAAGCAGCCGGTTAAGGGGTAAGCAATTCCCGGGCAAGATCACTTAGACAGATATCATCCCGGATGCGGCTGTCTATGTACCGCAGGACCTTCTCGATTTTCTGCTGCCCCGGGGATTTCTCCGGTTTACCGGCGGATTGACTGCTGTACAATTCATTAATAAAGAGGAGTAATTCCGTAAGGACAAGCCGGAGCCGGATGATGCTGCCGTTTCCAGGCTGTTCCTTAAGCTGATGTCCCCGGTTATACAGGAATAGGATGTGAAGCCGATTCCGGGCGGCGGAGCGGCAATGCGGGAAATCGTACACGGTGATACACCCGATTTCAGCAGCAGCTGGGGAGAAAAAATCTTCCGGGTCGGCAGGATGTACCGGGATATCTTACCGGACAAGCCGGTTAAGCGCTCCTTCCGTTTCCAAACAGGTCCGCTTCGGATCCGTCCCTGACGGGCCTAGGGCCGGTACTCCCTCTCATAGGTCATTCTTTTACCTTCCCTTCGGGCCGGGTATCTCCGCTGACATCGTGTTTATCTGGAGTTCTGCTTTCGAGCAAGAAAATACCAGATAAACGCTGTTATCCGGGGAGTCTGCAAATCGACCGGTCGAAGGGATAGTCCGCCATAACCCGCGGTTAATGATTAAGCAAAACATCTACTGCCACTTTGTAAAGGATTTCCAAACCTGTCTTTGTCTTTTTTAAATGGAATTTAGGTTTCCATTCTAATTCTGCAAGAGAATCACTAATCGTAAATATTGCCCTCAACTCAATATTCCTGTACTGGGCAACGGCAAATAATGCCGAAGCTTCCATCTCAACTGTTGCCACTCCTTCTTTTTGATATTGTTTAGCTTCATCAACGGTTTCTCTATACGGAGCATCGATTGTCCAACTTGTGCCGACAAAATATTTTTGTTTAAATTTATCAAGAGAATTTTTAATTTTGTTGGTCATTTCTTTGGAAGAGTATGCATATTTTGAAGGTTTAAGATAATGGTGAGATGTGCCTTCATCTCTGATTGCTTTTTCGCAAACCATTAAACTTCCGATAGTAATATCTTTTTGTAAAGTTCCAGCTGTGCCGATAGAAACAAATTTCTTGACTCCGAAAGCAATCAGTTCTTCTAACAGAGCAGCTACAACAGGTGAACCGATTCCAAATTTACCGATAATTGCAACTTTACCATTTGTTTCGTCAAGGAGATACATCTCACCATAGAAACCTCCAACTTTCGTGGTTTTGTGATTCTCTAAAACAAATTTCATTAAACTGGTTTGATAGCAAAAGATAACTCCTTCAGGAGTTTTAAATTTTGGATATTTTCCACGCTTTTTTAGATAAGCCATAAATTCACTTGGTGTGAACATAGAATCTTTTGCATGTTTGCCTTTAAGGTTTGGAAATCCCATAATTATATTGAAGTTGATTTTACATTATATATCTTTTTAAAAACAAGGAGGCGGATACGGATACAGCAATTCCCGGTGATCACATTCGCATTAAAATTTATAAATTGTTTTATTAC
>CAYLLE010000160.1:0-6885 GCA_964384485.1 uncultured Spirochaetales bacterium
TATAAATTTTAATGCGAATGTGATCACCGGGAATTGCTGGACTTCCTGCGGAGTACATGAGTGAACATATCCTCTCACCTACTGAGGGAGTATTTTTCGAACCTGATTTTACTTTAGTAAACGCATATTTACTGAAACAATGGGAAAAAACATCTCTTCCGGACCGTCCCGATTTTCGGTTTTACGCGGGATACTCCGGCTGGTCCCCGGGCCAGCTGGAAAGAGAGTTGACTGAAGATACCTGGATTAAGTCCTTTGACGACATAGAGCATATTTACTTACCTTAATTATGGAGTTGAATCACGAACAGGATATTCCGCAGATGGGCATCATTCTCCGGGCTGTGCTTCATACCTTGCGGGACCGCATCTCTATGACAGAAAACCTGGACCTTTTAGCCCAGCTTCCGATGTACATAAAGGCCATCTATGTAGATGATTGGAAATACAAAGAAAAACCGGACCGGCTTAAAAGCATTGCAGATTTTGCTGATAAAGTGAAAGAGCATCAGAAAAAATACGGTGAAACTGATTTTGACTGGCCCGAATCTACAGAAGAAATCATTAAAAAAACGCTGGGCTTCATCAAAAAGAATTATGTAACCGAGGGAGAAATGGAAGACATTAAAACAAATATGCCGGAAGAACTCAGGACACTTATATAAATCAGGTGTAGAATAACCGCATGAAGCTAACCATACTGGCTGAAAACACCGTTTCTCCGGAAGCAAAAAGGAATTGCGTAGCCGAATGGGGATTATCGGTATTTATCGAAACCCCGGAGGTGAAGATCCTTTTTGACACCGGCCATAGCGGAATTTTCGCATCCAACGCGGAAAATCTGGGAATCGCACTCGATTCCACTGATATCCTTGTGCTTTCGCATTACCATTGGGATCACACCGAAGGGCTTTTACATTATGATTTCAAACAGCGTAAAAGACTGATAGGACATCCCGAGTTATTCAATAAACTGCCCCCGGAATTGCAGAAGAAGATTGAATACTCGTATCTAAAGGACGAGAGTATTGCTCCTAAAGAAATTACTGAGGGTATATTTTATCTTGGAGAGATCAAGAGAGTAACCGATTTTGAAACGGGAAGTTATAAGGGAGATCCGATACGGGACGATTCAGCACTGGCGATAAACACTCCCCGGGGTACAGCAGTTATTACCGGATGCTCTCACTCCGGAATTTGCAACATATGCGAGCAGGCAAAAAGAGTTACAGGCCGGGGACTCCATCTGGTTTTGGGAGGATTTCATCTCTCTGAATCTTCTCCGGGTCTGGAAGAAACTTTTTCCTACTTTAAAAATGAAAAACCCGATTACCTATTTCCCATGCATTGTGTAGATTTTGCGGTCCAAAACCGGTTTTTTAACATATTCGCGTCTCTTCGTTTGGGGACCGGCAGCACCCTGGAAATTCCGGGTTAGATTATGATATGATAGTAAATCATTATGCGGTTGAATGGGAAAAAAGCAATAGTAACCGGAGCCGGACGGGGTATTGGAAAAGGGTTAGCCCTAGCATTGGCCAAAGAAGGGGCGGACCTTGTATTGCACTATAATAAAAGCTCCACTTCAGCGGAAGAATTAGCCCGGGAAATAAAACAATTGGGCAGGAAAGCAGCCCTCTTCCAGGCCGACATGAGAAATACAGTTGAAATACGGAAAATGATACAAACCGCCCGGGATATATTGGGCGGTATCGATATTCTCATCAATAATGCCGCATTGAGTGAAACCCATGATTTTTTCGAAATAACTGAAAAGGAATGGGACCGGATTCAGGGGATTAATTTAAAGGGACTGTTCTTTGCCTCTCAGGAAGCCGCGAAACAAATGAAAACCCAGGGAGGCGGGAAAATAATCCACATCGGATCTCTGCACAGCAACATCACTCTGACCCAATTAACCGTATACGCCGCATCTAAGGGAGGAGTCAACGCCTTAACCAGACAGATGGCATTGGAATTGGCTCCCCATAATATTACGGTAAATACAGTCTCACCAGGTTTTGTAGAGGTGGAACGGTTTCTCGAAAACCCTGAGTACGAGCAAACCCAAAGAGCAAAACAAATCCCCCTAGGAAGGGTCGGTTTTCCTAAGGATGTCGCTAAAGCCGTGGTGTTTTTCGCTTCTTCGGAAAGCGATTATATAACCGGTCAAATATTAGCAGTAGACGGCGGGTTATCTTCACAGCTTGCATTCAAGCGGAACAGTAGTGATTAGAACTCAAAGAAGGAATGTATAATGAAAACCAGAAAAAAGCAGTATGAATCGGCAGCATCCGTCATGCCCGGCGGTGTTAATTCTTCCACCCGGTTGAATAAGGCTATAGGGACTCCTTTTTTTGCCTCCCTAGGAAAGGGAAGCAGGGTGTGGGACATAGAAGACAACGAGTTCGTAGACATGTGCTGCGCTCACGGAGCAGGACTGTTGGGGTACTCCCATCCAGCCGTTGATGAAGCCGTAAAAAAAGCAATGGAGATGGGATATCTCAATTCCTTTGAGACGGAATACCACGAAGAGTTGGCAAGTTTAGTATGCCGGCACATTCCATGTGCCGATAAAGTGCGCTTCTGTTCTTCCGGGTCTGAGGCAACACTCCATCTTATCCGGGCGTGCCGCGGGTTTACCGGCAGGAAAAAAATCCTAAGAATCGAGGGACACTTTCACGGCTATCACGAGCTCATCTATATCGGCGGGCATCCCCCGGAGAAAGCCTTTCCTCAGAACCGGCAAACCCCATACGTAGAATCAGCAGGTATCCCCGAAGAGTTCAGCAGCCTGATTATTCCCATCCCCTTTAATGACGAAGAAGCGTTAAAACAAGCAGTATCCGAACACGGAGATGAAATTGCACTTTTTATCCTTGAACCGGTTAACTATAACTGCGGCTGTATAAAACCGAATCCCGGTTATCTGGAACTTGCCCGGAAACTCACCGAAGAAGCGGGTATAGTCCTCTTTTTCGACGAAATACAATCAGCCTTTAAGAAGTCTCCCGGCGGAGCGCAGCAGGATTTCGGTGTCGTTCCTGATGTCTGCACCATCGGAAAATCCCTGGGAGGAGGGTTTCCCCTATCCGCCTTCTGCGGAAAGTCTGAGGTAATGAATATGTTCAAACCCGTTGGTCCTGTACAGCACAGCGGAACGTTTAACGCCCATCTTATTCCCGTTCTTGCGGGAATTGCCTTCCTTACGGAAATTGGAAAGAACGGTTTTTACCCAAAACTGCAGACCATGGAAAATCAATTTCACGCGGGGATGGATGAAATAATAAAAAAACATGACCTTACAATGGTGGTGCCTCATCACGGAGCTAGATTTAATATTGTATTAGGGAGAAAAAGCGAGCCGGTTCGTTACGAAGATACCTTCTGCCATAAACCTGATACCATGTTTGAACTGATTAGAGAATGTTTTACCCGGGGGATATACTTCCACGATTACGGAGGCGCACCCGTTCATCACGGCTACTCCATACAGCATACAAAAGAAGACATCGAACAGGTTCTTACGGTGATTGAAGAAGTACTCGTCAACATAAAAAATCGGGGAAACATTCTCTAGGAATGTGTCATATGCAAAACCGAATAATGATAGATACCCAGGATGACGATAACCCAATCGTAATCGGATCCCACAGATTAGCTGTAACGGATAATGGGCCTTACGTGTTCTGGAGTAGAGAACCTAGGAGCAGCAAAGTATCTACACTCCGCATAGCTTCTCCAGATGCCGAATCTGATGAACTTGACCGGGGAATGATCGGTTCCCTAACAGTCAATTCCGGGAAAAGCGGACAGCTTGCGGCAGGCTGGGAAAAAATTAGGGATGACAGTACTACAGAGCTAAAGTTTATCCTGTATCCAGGGAAAGATACATATCATCCATTGAAAATCCTCAACGCTGAAGCTGCTTCGGAGATTGCAGTTACGAATGACAGCGCAGGTACTCTTCTTGCAGCATGGTCGGAGATAACGGATACACAAGTAATAAAAACAACCTGTCTCGATGAGAGCAGGGAAACACAAATAATTAGTTCTCCCTCTTCATGGGCTTCGAGACCTGCGTTATGCAGTATGGGAAGAAGCCGTATTCTTGTTCTATGGGAATCCTATAATACCGGAGGCTGTTCCATCCAGGCAAGGGTCTTAGAAGACGGCAACGTTGCCGATACTTTTTCGGTATTCCCCGCTTCCCGGACAACTACCCGCTACTTAAATCCTGTTTGCGTGAACACCGGGGATCTTATCCTTATAGCTTCGGTAGAAGTTACAGATGTCATTTCGGAAGGGAATGTTATTGATCAGAGCAGCAAAATCGTAACAGCATTTATCGATCTGCGAGATGAAAACCCGCATATAAAACAAGCCCCCTCTCCGGCGTTCCTTAATCACGGTTTGTTAGCTGACATACTGCACCCCACGGGAGTTTGGGGTTATCTAGGCCCCCGGAGAAGGCCCCTACTCCTCTCTAACGGAATGCTTTTATGGGAGAGAAAAATCGCACACGACGGATTTACTCCCACGGAGGAAGGAAAAGGAGTTCTTTGTTTCAGTACTTTCGATCGGCAAAAGGAATCATGGAGCCCGGAAGGGATACTCCACCGCGGAAGCTTTGCGTATGAAGCCGCTCTCGGCCCAAACAGCATCTGGCTTCTTCACCGGCCGGTGGACCCTGAAAAAACCCAATCTCTGGTTTTGGAAGAGATTCCAGCACCTTTCTGCTCCGGGAACGGGTTATCCCGGGAATACAGCAGCATCGAGCTCCTGAAACCCGAAACGGGTTATCATCCTGTAGCAAATCCGGAAGAAATTCGGGGTACAAATTTCCCGAAAGCAGCCCGTTCAAATAAGGACTTTTCTCTCTTTTGGGGTGATCCCCATGTGCATTCCGGATATTCTAAGGACCCGGAGGGAGAGGTGGACGAACTGCTTTACTACGCTAAGGAAGTGGCTGACCTGGATTTCATAGCGATTACCGATAACGATGAGCACTATGCTTCCTGGTTGAGAGACTGGGAACGGATACGCTCATTTTCCGTGGAACGGGCATGGCATGAAGACGGACAGTTCGTCGTTTTAGACGGATTTGAATTCACACAAACCATCCCGAAAATAATAAAGGAAAAAAACCACCGGACCGTCCTGCTGCAAAAGCCATCAGCAAAACTTTTCCGGTGGAGCGATCATTATGAACCCGGTATTACCGATTACGAACTCCAGAAAAACCTAGTCCGGGATGCAGAAAATACCGATGCCCTTCTAATACTCCACCACGATTCCTGGAAGATAACCGATTCCCCCCAGGAGATAGGAATGGAAGCTGCATCTGGATGGGATACCTACATCCATGATGCGGAATCAATATGCACGCTCTGGAACAACGGGAGAAAAACCTGCCTTACCGGAGGATCCGATAATCATCGGAGAAATCCCGGAAACGGAGGGGCCCTGACCGGGATCTGGGCAAAGGACCTAACGTATGAAGGCTTAATAGAAGGTCTCTTACAAGGCAGAACAATTGCCACTCAGGGGAGAAGACCGGCAATCATTTTTTATCTTGAGGATGAAGAGGGGAATACACTTTTTATCGGAGACAGCGGAACCATGCATGGCACGATAACAGCAAAACTTTCCATCGAGATAGATAATCCAAGTGACGGTTCTATAGAGTTCGTTGAGCTGATGCATCGGCAGAGAACAGCAGCGAACTGGGACCGGACGGATACAGACGAAAACGGCAGAAAACTGGAAGTTTCCCACTCCCTTATCGGTATAGATTCGATAAAGGAGCAATCGGTCCTGAATCTGAAACCGCCCAAGTACCTCTATGTAAGACTCAGGATGTCCGGAACCGATACCCAATATCCTTCCAATGTAGCAAATGCCCGGGGACCTTGGGCATGGACTACCCCTATTTGGTGGAATTAGAAAGACAGCTTTACATATTCCTCTCCCGTTAGTAACTTCGAATTCGTTATTCATGGTCCGGAGGTAAGGATATGAAAAACCACAATTTCGGCACTAGATTAAAAAAGTTTTGGGCGGGTAGTATCATCCTGCTTGTTTCATTATCGATAAACGCCCAGGGAGATGTAGATATGATTGATTTATCCAAACCGCGAATTAAAGGTGAAATGTCATTAGAAGAAGTGTTGTACAGCCGTCACTCGGTCCGAAGTTACCAAGACAGAGCGATCAGTCTTAAGGAGCTTGGTCAAATCTTATGGGCAGGAAAAGGAGTTAACGTTGACGGAGTTTCAGGTCCGACGAGGACAGCACCATCTGCCGGGGGGCTTTATCCGCAGGAATTGTATGTAGCAGCTGGAAAGGTAAAAGGAATAGAATCAGGCATCTATTCCTACCATAGTGACCGTCATGCCTTAGAACTCATGCAAAAAGGAGATTTCCGCAGGGATTTAGCCGAGGCAGCTTTAATGCAGACATTTATCGCGGAGGCCCCGGCAAGCATCATTATAGCCGGTGTGTATGAACGCTCTACCGCGAAGTACGGGAAGAGGGGAGAAACCCGTTATGTCCACATGGATGCTGCCCATTCAGCCCAGAATGTGTTCCTGCAAGTAACTGCATCCGGCTTAGCTACAGTAACAGTAGGAGCCTTTAATGATGAAATGGTACATCAGATTATCGGATCTGGGAGGGCAATTCCACTCTACATAATGCCGGTCGGATATCCCGTCGAATAACAGCAATCCGCTATACCGCCGCTTTCACAGCCGGGTCTTTATCCAAATCCTGATAGAGACGCTGCATCATCTCCCGGTTTTTTATTGTCACCTTTACAGCAAAACGGATCAGCAAATCCCGGTCAACTCCTTCTGTGATTAAGAAAAGGCCATAATTTCATATA
>CAYLLE010000161.1:0-6797 GCA_964384485.1 uncultured Spirochaetales bacterium
ACAAGCAATTATATAAATCGGGATCACCGGGAATTGCCGTTTTTCCGCGAAAAAATATGCGGCAATTCCCGGTCAACCCGATCTAAATTTATATATTATATGAAATTATGGCCTTTTCTTAATCACAAAAGGAGTTGACCGGGATTTGCTGGGTAAGGATTTAGCCGGTTATATAGTCAAATTTTTCCAGAAAGATATCCGCCAAAACGGGGTCAAAGTGACTGCCCCCGCCTTTCGCGATTTCTTCCCGAGCACGCTCCGGAGACCACGGTTCCTTATACGGACGTTTTGAGATAAGGGCATCGTACACGTCACAGAGTGCTACGATCCTGCCTTCAACCGGAATGTTCTTCCCCGCAAGTTGTTTGGGATACCCGGTTCCTTCCCATTTCTCATGATGAGATAGTGCTATTATCGCGGCAGTTTTGAGTAGCTGAGACTGACTTCCTCCCATGAGTTCAGCTCCTATCAGTGTGTGGGATTTCATGATTTCCCATTCCGGTTCCGTTAGAGGTCCCGGTTTTGTAAGGATGGCATCGGGAATTCCGATTTTCCCGACATCGTGCATGGGAGACGCTGAATATAAAAGATCGCAAAAATCGGAAGAAAAACCCGCGGAATGAGCGAGTCTGCTGCTGTACGCGCTTATTCTTTTTATATGTTCACCGGTTTCGTTATCTTTGTATTCAGCCGCCCTGCCGAGACGGTATATAATTTCCATCTGTGTTGCTTTAATTTCCCCGGTACGTTCAATCACCAGGAGTTCGAGCTGTTCCCTGTTCTTTTTATCTTTTATATGCCGGCTGATCCTGGCTTTAAGTACCGCGGGAGATACCGGTTTCCGCAGAAAATCTACCGCGCCGGAATCAAATCCTCTTTTCTCTGTACTGTCTTCACCCTGGCCTGTCAAAAAGAGAACTGGGATGCTTCGGGTCCTCTTTACCATATGAAGCTCCTTAATCACTTCCATCCCGTCTTTTCCCGGCATATTCAGATCAAGAATAATAAGATCAGGTATAGGTTCCTCTTCGGATTTAGCAAGCCCTTCGGATCCGTCCGATGCAGTTTTGACGGAATACTCTGTCTCTAAAGCGGATTGGAGCATTGTCCGGACTGCTTCGTCATCATCTACTATTAATACCGTATCAGCAAGCATTATCCATCCCCTTTAAAGGTAAAGTAAACAGAACACCCCGTTCCGGAACGAGCTTCGATCCATATTCTTCCCTTGTGCAGTTCGATTATCTTTTTTACCACCGTAAGGCCAGTTCCGGTACCGGGATATTCAACTTCCTTATTAAGCTTTCTGAATAGCTCAAAGACTGCTTCGGAATATTCAGGAGGGAACCCTATTCCGTTATCTGAAATGTAGAACACTTTTTTTTCAGAATCCCATCCTGTATGAATCCGGAGTCTGCCTTTCTTTTTCCGGAACCTGAATGAATTACTGAGAATTTCCCGTATAACTCGTTCGGCTAATTCCGGATCAGCTTCGGTATCAGGCATTTCCCGGATATGCAAGTCCGACGAATCAGTATCCGCGAATTCATTTTTGTAGATCGATGATAAAATGTTCTTAATAGAAACAGATTTCATCTGCGGATTTTTCCTGGAAATATTGATTATATCGATGAAACAATCCAGCTGATCGGAGAGTTCTTTCGTGTTTTTTATTATTGCAGATACCATTCCGCCTGCGTCATTGTTATTATCTATAACATCATCAGCCAGTACATTCGCGTACCCTTTGATTCTCCTAAGCGGCGCCCTGACTATGTTTGATAAGGCGAAGGAATACGATTCCAAATCATAATATAGCTGTGCTAACTGAAGGTTTTTTTTCTGCAGCCGTTCCGATTCCCCTACCGCTTCCTTCAGCACCCTGAAATTTAGCGGAAGTGCAGGTTCCGCCTTATTGGGAGTGCCTTTGTAGATAGCATCGATGGTATCTTCTGTTTGTTTTATGATGGACCGGACTTCATCAAACTGGAGAGTGGTGTTTTTCATCTATTTGGACGGCTCCTTTATAATCTGATCAACCGCATCAAGCAATTCCTGCTGATTCACCGGTTTCGGGAACGCGTACTCTGCGCCTAAAATTTTAGTCGCAGACAGATAACTTTCCGGACCGATTTTCCCGCCGCCTGACACCGTTATCACTTTTATTTCCGGCATCGATTTTTTCATCTCCATAAGGGTTTCCATCCCTTCCTTTTCCGGCATCAGCAGATCAAGAATCACTACCTCGTATTTTTCCTGTTTGAGACAGTTTATCCCGATCAAGCCGTTTTCCGCGGTGTCAACCGAATAACCGTTATCTTCTAGAAGAACCTTAAAATAAGTTCTTACTTGATCATCATCATCTATGACGAGAATTTTATGCATCATGTTCTCCTTGTGTCTGTTTTATTAGGTGTTGACTTATTTTTTCAGACAGCTCATTTTTGTTTGCCGGTTTCATGATATAGCCTGATATTCCGATATGATCCAAAATTTTGGCACTGACCGAATCGGAATACCCCGTCTGAAGTATGACCGGAATGTTTTTTCGGACTTCCAGGCAGCGTTCCGCAAGTTCCAGTCCCGTCAGCTTCGGCATTGTGTGATCGGTCAGAAGAAGATCAAAGGAATCAGGATTCATCCGGAATGTTTGGAATGCTTTGTCACTGTCCGTAAATGGCGATACGGTATACCCGAGATCTTCGAGCATGATTTTTAATACCTCGATAACAGGCTCCTCATCATCCACGCACATGATGTGTCCGCTGTTATGAACAGAAAGGAAATGGTTTTCAGGAGCAGGTACTGTATTGGCATCTGTTAAAATCGGGAGCAGTATTTTGAAAACGGTGCCCGTCTGTGGAATACTTTCCACGGTGATGTCTCCGTTTAGAGATTGAACTATTCCGTGGACTACCGATAGTCCTAAACCTGTTCCCTCGTTAACATTTTTCGTGGTATAAAAAGGCTCAAAAATACGTTCAATCACGGACTGATCTATTCCGTGACCGGTATCGGAAACGGTTATCTCAATATAATTTCCCGGATCGATGTCTGTACTGTTTAATTCGGAAACACTAATGTCCCTATCCAGAGCGGTAACACTGAGCCTTCCTCCGGCTTTCATGGCGTGGAAGGCGTTTGTAAACAGGTTCATAAAAACCTGATGTAACTGGGTAGGATCACTGAAGACCTTGCTGCCGCTTTGGATTGATCTTTCAATCGTGATGGTAGTGGGCAGGGTTGCTCTCATTAAATCCAGGGTCTCATTGAGAATCTCCCGGATAGATACAGGAACTCTTTCACCTTCCGTTCCTCTGCTGAAGGTTAGTATCTGTTTGACCAGATTTTTCGCCCGGTTGCCGGCTTTATAAATTTCTTCCAGGAATGTGTATGATTTGTCTTGTCTTTCGCTTTTGGTTAACAGCATTTCGGTGTAGCCGATGATCACCGCGAGGATATTATTGAAATCATGGGCAATCCCGCCCGCAAGGGTACCTATTGATTCCAGTTTCTGTGCATGTCGGAGCTTAGCTTCGTACTCAAGTATCTCGGAAATATTTTGTCCAATACCCAGGACAAAAGGTCTCCCGCTAATTTCTATTTTTTGCATAGTCCAGGAGACAGTCAGTTTTTCCTGTTTATGAGACAGCATTGTTATTTCACGGTTTCTGATATCTTTTTGCTGTTCAATTTCTCTAATTAACTCTTTAACCTTGACCGCGGATTCACTGTGCTCCCAATGACCGGTTATTTCACCAGCAGAAATGCTGAGAAGCTCAAGGTATGCCCGGTTCGGTTCTATTGTACTGCCATTATTTAGATCGGAAATAAAAATCGGGAAAGGACTACCCTGGAAGATTCTGTAAAATTTTTCTTCACTGTTTTTTAGTTCCCGCTCCACCATTTTCCGGTCGGTAATATCGAGAATTGAGATGATATAGCTTTTTTCATGGGGAATTACAGCTCCCGTAAGAATAACATGTTTAATGCGGCCATCCTTGCAGAGGAGACGGGTTTCTATCCTGAGTCCCGACTCAATATTGTTAGGCAACGGCGGTATTTCATTATCGGGGATAAAATTTTTTAATGAAAGCACCCCGGCCACTTCTTCAGTCCGGTAACCGGACAATCTGCTGAATTCCCGGTTGGCTCGCAGTATTAGAAAATCTTGTGATATGGTTATCAGTCCTGTGGCGGTTGCCTGGAAAATACTCTGATACCGGGCTTCACTTCTTTTTAAATTTTCTTTCGCGGTCTGCCGGTCCCGCCGTACCGCGGTTTCCCGGAGTTCCCTTTGAATGGCTGGAACCAGACGGCGGAGATTGTCTTTCATTATGTAATCATGGGCGCCTGCCCGCATAACTTCGACGGCAGTCTCTTCTCCGATTCTGCCGGATACAATGATAAACGGGACTTCAAGATTGAACTCATGAAATATACGAAGGGCATCTATACCATTGAAAAGAGGGAGAAGAAAATCTGAAATAACAAGGTCCCAATCGTGTTCTTTCAGCTGAAATTTTAACTCATCCGGAGTTTCAACCCGGGTTGTGGTGAGAACATAGTTACCCCTCCGCAGCTCCCTTTCTATGAGGAAGGAGTCATCGGCAGAATCTTCTATGTGTAGAAGATTAAGGGGTATCGCCACTGCCCACCCCTTTCGGAACCGCTTCATTTATCAGGAGCCAGTACAATCCGAAGTTGGATACAACTTCCGTGAATTTCTTAAAATCCACCGGTTTCTGGATAAAGCTGTTGGCTCCCATGGAATAACTGTTAACTATATCCGCCTCTGTCTTTGATGTGGTGAGAACGACTACAGGGATCAGCCGGGTTACCGGGTTTTCCCGGATTGCTTTTAGCACTTTTAATCCGTCAATCTTCGGGAGATTCAAATCGAGAAGAATAACGATTGGTATATGGCTGGGATCACGCCGCGAAAATTCTCCCCGGGCAAAGATGAAATCCAAAGCTTCAGCCCCGTCCCGTACTACCACCGTTTGGTTCCCTATATTGTTTTTCTTAAAAGCCCGCAGTGTCAAATCCACATCATCCTGGTTGTCTTCTACTAATAGGATATATCTATCTTTCATCAAGCGGCTCCCGGATCATGTATTCTGTATTCATATCCCAGAGGGTAAAGTAGAATGTAGCTCCGTTATCTATCTCTCCGTGGGCCCATATACTTCCGCCGTGTCTGTGAATTATCCGCATAACCGTGGCCAAGCCGATTCCCGTTCCCGGAAAATCGGAAGAATTGTGCAGACGGCGGAAAGGGGCAAAAAGCTGATCCGCGTACTGCATGTCAAAGCCGCTTCCATTATCTTTGATATAAAAAACTCTCTTACCGGCTGATGAAAACGATCCGAATTCTATTCTGGCTGTTTCCCGTTTCCCCGTATACTTCCACGCGTTTCCGATTAAATTTTCCATCACAATACGGAGAAAACGCTGATCACCGTTTGTGTAAAGTCCGTTGTTGATGATAAACTCCGCCTTCCGGTCCGGCGCGGATTTTTTCAGCTCCCCTGCCGCGTCGGTTACCAGTTTACTGAGATTGACGTACTGATGGTTCATCTCCGATCGGGAGATTCTTGAAAGTGAAATAAGATCTTCGATAATAGAAGCCATTCTTTGGGTACTCGAACGGATACGTTTTAGGTAATCCAACGCCGGTCCGTCCAGGGCTTTACCGTAATCTTCCATTAGAGCGTGACTGAATCCGTCAATACCGCGGAGCGGGGCCCGTAGATCATGGGATGCGGAATAGCTGAAGGCTTCCAGCTCTTTGTTGGCAGCTTCCAGCTGACGGGTTCTCTGGAGTACTCTTTTTTCTAGGTCTTTCGTAAGATCCTGCAGTTCTTTTTCTGTACGTTTCATTTTTGTGATGTCTTTAACATGAAACACTGCGAAATTTACAAATCCTGCCTGATCCTTAATCGGGAATATGTTTACTTCAAAAAACAGATGCTCCTCATCAATACCAGGTATTTCATACGATACAGGCTCTCCCTTGGAAAAAACCTGCCCGATCGCGTCCCGGTCTACAAGATCCCCCGTCAGGATTGCACTGTTTTCTCCCTTGGGAACATCCCGGGTGTTGCTCATAATCAATTCCTGATTACTGTTTATCACATGGATTTCGTCGCCTATGGACTGAAAAGTATTGAAAATGATATTTTGCGCTTCCTGCAATTCCAGCTCTTTTGACTGAAGCATTTCGCCGCAGCTGAATTGCCGCGTATCCAGTTCATCAAAGACGGCGAGTACTTTGTGTATTTTTTTTGAACCGTTTACTACGGGACTCACTGTCAGAGTAAATACCTCCCGGCCCCGGGTGATGGCGGTGTCAGCCGTGTATCCCTGCAGCGCTTTATTTATTTCCCGGGCGATTTTTATGCCAAGATCATTACCAAAAAGGCTGAAGACATCGGTCCCTTCTGCCGGGGGATGTTCAAAAATACCAGGCAGTACTTTGCCCCCGGAAAACCTGCAGCGGTACTGTTCATCAAACATCATGATTGTGCCTTTCGGATAATTTTTGATAATGTCTGAATAACTATCGATTGTAGTCACCGTATGTTCCATATATAAATAATCCTCTGCTATCATTTATGCTAAAGGTTGAGATAAAAAACAATTATCCGTAAGTATATAGATTTTGATACTAATCACATGATACTTAAGTATCATAATTAGTTAGTTAGAATTAAATACCGAACTGAGCAGTGTTAATGAAAACAGCAAATCCCGGTCAACTCCTTTTGTGATTAAGAAAAGGCCATAATTTCATA
>CAYLLE010000162.1:0-6796 GCA_964384485.1 uncultured Spirochaetales bacterium
TGAAACTTTCACGGTTGACAATCCGCTTAAATAACAGGACAAGCCGGCTGCCCGCTGGGACTTATTTAGTATGATATCAGGGTGGTAAATCCGCTTATGATCAGGGTGCCGTCATCATTTTTTGACTGCACCTGGGCATCCAGACTCAGCCGGCACAGATTACCCTTAAGATCAACCGCCTCTATTTCGAAATTGTTTACCCGGCCTTTTTTCTCGATTTGACTGAGAAACTCCTGCCGTCTTTCCTCCCGGGCATAAAGGTCAGTTCCCAAATTCCGTATCTTCTCCCGTACTTCATCGGTACTGGATGCGCCGATAGTTTCAGCCAGGGCAGGATTCACTTCCAGGATCTGACCTTTCGAGTTCGTAAGGAAAATTCCTATCGGTGCCTTTTCAAATAGTTCGCGGTATTTCTCTTCGCTTTTCTTTAATTTCTGTTCAGATTTTATCGTATCAGTAATGTCCGTAAGCAGGGAAACCACGTATTCTACCTTATCCGGGTTTCCGTATATTGGAAATATCGTTTCATTGAAGAATCGTTTGTCCCTCCGGGTGTTCCATTTATTTCCGGGAACACCGAAATCGAACTCGCTTTCTTTTTGAATTACTTCCCCTTGATAGGCACGCCTGTAGTCAAGGTCCGATCCGTTTGCCCTGCTGTACGGGTCAGTAAGGATGTTGAACGTGCCGATTCCTTCATCTTGATCGGGAAGACCCAGCAGTTCTTTTTGTTTCCGGTTTACCAGAAATGAGTATCCTTGGTCGTTGAAGATTTGAAGTCCCATAGGAAGATTTTCAATGATCGCGTTGAGAAGTACCTCGTTGCTCCGGTGTTTTTGAGCGGTCCGCAGACTCCGGATACCGTAAGATAGGTCCCCCGCAAGCTCTTCTAAAAGAGATTTTTCATCTTTACCAAACGCGTCGGGTTCTGACGAGTAAATGTCCAGAACCCCTATATTTTCTCCTTCAGGAGTTTTCAACGGCAGAGCAATCATGGAGCGGTATCCGCGGGTTAACGCGTATTCTTTCCAGGGACGGTTTCCGGAGTCGGTATGAATATCCCGGATGATCTGCGTTTTGTTATAGCGGATGGCTTTTACGGTAGGTCCGTTTACGGTGATACCTGAATCCACGAGAATTTCGATTTCATCAAGATATCCCTGCTCCGATCCGGCATGGGCGATTGGAACAACCCGTTTTTCATTAACAGTATCCACATAGCCCACCCAGGCGAACCGGTAGCCTGCCTTTTCAATTATGGTCGCGCATATTTCCTGAATCAATTTTTCTTCATCTTGGGACCGAATCAAGATTTGGTTGCATTCGCTGACGGTAACCAACGCGGTGTTCAGTTTTTCCAGGCGGTGATCTTTCCGTTTTAGTTCGGCATTTGCATCTTTGAGTTCAGTAATAATATTTTTTAATTTTATGTTCACCGTTTCGGTTTTCTGCTTCTGTTCGTTAATATTTCGATGTGCCTCAAAAAGCTCAAATGCCATATCGATGGACTGAAGCAGAACAAACTCTCCGGAATGTTTGATCACATAACCGTATCGGGTAATCCCTTTAACTTTATCCACATATTCTTTTTCTGAATGTCCTGTGCAGAAGACTATCGGGATATCATGATTTTCTAAAATGATTTGCGCGGTCTCGGTGCCGTCGATGTTTCTTTCTCCCAGGTCAATATCCATGAGTACGAGATCAACAGGTTCCCGGTTAACTTCCGCAATAGCTTCATTCGGTGAGTTTGCTATTACAACATTATATCCGGCTTTTGTCAAAATCGCCGACTCAGCTAACGACACAATGCGGTCATCTTCAACTAGTAGAATTTTCTTCTTTTTGCTCATTTGTTAAGCTCCGGCACTTTTTTGTAGTTAGTGAATCACATAATAATTGTAAAGAATTTTTTCTCTTGTTTCAAAACCAGCAATTTCCGCTCAACTCCTTGTGTGATTTAGAAGTGGCCATAATTACATATAATATATAAATTTAGATCGGGTTGACCGGGAATTGCCGCATATTTTTTGCGGAATTTGCTGGTTTCAAAATCGGATGCTTGACGCCGCTTAGGCCATGGCCTATGATTTCGAGAAGGTGTATTGATGGTAGATAATTTGACAGTATTCCGGGGGGAGGATCCCGGCAAAATAATCTGGCAGCCCCGGCTCGAGTTTTGGTACCAGGTCAACACCAAGCGGAACACAATGCCGGCTCATCTCAAGAACGCTTCTCTTGAGGACATATACGCGTATTGCCGCGCCACCAAACGGTATTTCGGCAAAGCCCTTGGGCAGCGGTACCGCAATGTAGAAGAAACGGAAGAATGGCTTGATCAAAAACGGCGCCGCACTGTATGGAAAACGCCGGTTGGAGAAATTACCCAGGTGTTTCATTACGACGACTGGGGACTCTCCGGCCACCGCACCGAGTACCGGATTAAAAAACCTGAGGATTTCAAGGTACTTCAATATATGCTGCAGGATGAAGAATGGTATTGGGATCAGGAAGCATACGAATCGGATCTCGAGCAGTTCGGACATCTCGGTATACCGTCCTTTTTCTTCCGCCGGTCACCGATACAGGGGCTTTTCATAAACAATGCCGGTTTTGAACGGACAATTTATATGATGAATGATCATCCCCCGGTAATTCAGGAGTACACTGAACATGCCGCTGCCGCGGATGACGCCATGTACGAGGTGCTTAAATCCTGTCCGGTGGAATTACTCAATTTCGGAGAGAATATCGACGCGTTCATGGATCCGCCGCCTATCTGGAACAGCCATCTCCTTCCCTACTACAATAGACGGGTAGAAGAACTGCACGACGCGGGAAAGTTCGTTTATATTCACGTGGACGGCGCAATGAAACCCCTTCTGCCGTATCTGATGGACTGCCCGTGGGACGCCATAGAGGCGGCCACTCCGGTTCCTCAGGGTGATGTAACGCTCGAGGAGATCAAGGCAGCCCTGGGGGACGAAACAATCCTGATTGACGGTATTCCGGCTCTTTACTTCCTCCCGTCTTACAAGGAAGATGATCTTATTGAATGTACCCGCCGGGTGGTTGATCTTTTTTATCCAAAGCTGATTTTAGGCATTTCGGACGAACCGCCGCCGGACAGTGATATAGAGCGGGTTCGGATGGTGGGAGAATTGGTAAAAAGTTTAATATGATTAGGAGCAGAAATGACTAAAAAGAAAAAAAGGCTTTTTATAATCCTGGGTATAACAGCCGGCGTAATTATTGTTCTGGTTGTGGTAATGGCCATCATGATTAACAAGGCTGACGCAAACATGCAGAAACTGATGGCCTTGACCATCGAAGATGTGAACCTGAAGGACGTAACCGACGGAACCTACCGCGGTAAGTACAGCGGTTTTCCCCTCGTGGTGGTCGTGGATGTTACTGTCAAAGACCACCGGATAACCGATGTGGATCTGGTTAAACACCAGCACGGTCAGGGTGCCGACGCCGAAGTGCTCCCGGAACGGATTGAGGAAGCGCAAACCCTCAAGGTGGACATGGTTTCCGGAGCAACCTACAGCAGCAAGGCAATCCTTAAAGCGGCGGAGCGGGCCCTTTTACTGGGAAAGTAAGGTCAGCGGCGGTACCGCGGTATTTGTGCTTTTGCCGTACTCCATTCAATCTCCCGGAATTAATCAAGACTGATAATTTTTTTCTTTGTACTTTCTGGCTCAGGGACGGTTTTCCCGGGAGCTCCGGGAGGTATCCGGCGGTGATGAAAATAATGTATTGCAAAGAATACTATTTTACGATAACTATAGAATTGCTGATAGAAAACATCCTCGGCATGAGTATTTATCAAGATATGTTTTTTTGTTTCATTTTTAAAAAAGAGTATAAAAATGCGCAAAATAAAAGCCATCCAGGATATCATTGATTGGCGTCTATGTATTGGA
Organism: uncultured Spirochaetales bacterium; assembly: GCA_964384485.1. Classification (GTDB taxonomy): domain Bacteria; phylum Spirochaetota; class Spirochaetia; order CAYLLE01; family CAYLLE01; genus CAYLLE01. The sequence continues at coordinate 3,930 of CAYLLE010000162.1, forward strand.
TGCGGTGTCTGTACGTATGTATGTGAAAATGATGAGTTAAAGATGACGGATATTCCTGATAAAGGAAGGCGTCCTCTGATCAAAAAAGAAATAACAGAAGAACTGAATAAAAAAATAATTGAAATATGTCCTGGCATTAGATTAGAGAAAGTGGATATTAATAGTAAAACTGAAGTAGACAATAATGATGTATTAATTGGAAATACAATCGAGATTTGGGATGGCCATGCGGCTGATGATTATATAAGGTGGTCAGGTTCTTCCGGCGGTGTTCTGAGTGCTCTCGCCGCGTATTGTATAGAAAAAGAGAATATGGGTGCTGTGCTGCACACAGGAATGGACGAGAAAAAACCTTGGTTAAATAAATCTATAATTAGTCATAACAGGGAAGAAATAATAGCTAATGCAGGATCGAGATATGCACCTTCGTCACCATGTGAACTGTTGAAGAAAGTTGTGCATGTAAAAGATCCCTTCGTTTTTATTGGTAAGCCTTGTGATGCTGCGGGAGTAATTAATGCAAGGAAAATCGATCCGGTTTTATATGATAAAATTAGTGTGATATTAACTTTCTTTTGTGCCGGCCCTCCGGTCACAAGGGCTACGGTTGAATTATGTGCTGAAAATGGTGTGGATATTAGTGATATAAAAACTCTGTCATATAGAGGTGCCGGATGGCCCGGGGGTTTTAAGATTATTAATCATGAAAATAATGAATTGTTATTTATTCCATACGAAAGTTCCTGGGGCAGATTAGCCACAAAGGCGAGACAGTTGAGATGCCATTTATGTCCGGACGGTTTCGGTGAATTCGGGGATATTTCTTGCGGAGATGCCTGGCATATAGAGGATGATAAAGACAATATTGGGGAATCGGTTGTATTAGTCCGCACTGAACGAGGTAAAAGAATATTGCATGGTGCAATTGCGGAAGGTTATGTTACATTAAAAAGAATTGATAAAGGAACAGTAGTTAAGGCTCAGCATTTAACTTCAAGAAAACAGTTGATTGTACCAAGAATTAATGTCATGAAATTATTCGGTTTACCGGTTCCAAAATATGAAGGGTTTTATCTGAACTTAGCTATGAAGGAAGTACCTCTTATGAAAAGAGTAAAAAATATTTTTGGTACTATAAAAAGAGTTTTAACTAGAAAATTGTATTTGAAAGAATAGACACCATTGATGATCTTTGATGACCCGTGGATGAACTGTATCCGCTCCGTAAAAACGTCACTGCCGCTCCGATCAATATGGTTATCCGGGAGCTCCGGGAGGTATCCGGGGGGTCTTTAAATAGCTGTGGAACCACCGGACTTTAGGATGTAAAGTGCAGGAGCTGATGTGAAACCGTAAAAATTATCGTTATGGAGCTATCCTTCACAGGTTGCGGCACTTTATGATCCTAACAGCTGTTCTAAATTTGCAATTTAAAACAGGCTTTTTACCTGTGCTGCTTTCTGCTGCCTAAAAGGATTAAATGAAAATTCCTCATTCGACAACCGAGTGTTAGTTTTTACACCATATTTATGAACGGAATCACCAAGGAACCGCCTATCTATTTCTCCCAAACCGGGGTATCATCCCGTCATGAACAACGATGACCTTCTTTCAAAGTGCCGTGAATACCTGGAAAAACTGTGTGTTCATATCCGTGACCGCTCTGTGGGGAGTCCGGGAAACCGGGAAGCCGCGGTGTTTTTCGAGGAGCGGATTTCCCGGCTGGGGTGGGAGACGGAGACCCAGCCTTTCGGCGCCGTTGACTGGCATGAAGGCGGAGCTGAGCTTTCCGCGGGAAGCCGGCAGTTCAGCGTTTCCGTGAGTCCGTATTCCCTCGGGTTTTCCGGTGAAGGTGAACTCGCGGCTGTCTCTTCCCGTAAAGAGCTTGAAGCACTGAACGGAGCCGGAAAGATCATCCTTCTATACGGAGAGATCGCGAAAGAGCAGCTCATGCCGAAAAACTTTGTCTTTTATAATCCGGAAGAACATCAGAGGACGGTAGCTGCTTTGGAGGAAAGCGGCGCGGCGGCACTTGTCTGCGCTACCGGCCGGGACGGCGCCGCGGCAGGCGGTGTTTATCCGTTTCCCTTGATCGAAGACGGGGATTTCGATGTGCCGTCGGTTTACATGACCGAGGAGGAGGGGAAACGGCTGCTTCCTTATGCGGGGGCGCGGGTCAAGCTCGAGTCCCGTTCGGAACGGATTCCAGGTACCGGATGTAATGTCGCGGCCCGGCGCGGCCGAAACAATGATGAGCGGATTGTTGTGACAGCTCACATCGACGCGAAAAAAGGGACCCCCGGCGCAATCGATAACGCCACCGGCACCGTAATTCAGATGCTGATTGCCGATCTATTATCAGATTACACCGGTAAAAAGGTGATCGAACTCGCGGCTTTTAACGGTGAGGATTACTTCTCAATTCCCGGACAGATGAAATACATTGAGCTGAACCAATCCCGGTTTGACAGTATCAAACTGAATATTAATATTGACGGCGCCGGCTATATAGAGGGCAAAACCGAGTTTTCATTTTATGATGTTGATGATGATCTCCGCGCCGCGGCCGGGGAGGTTATTTCCGGTTACCCCTCGATTCAGGAAGGGGGGAAGTGGGCCCAGGGGGATCACAGTATTTTCCTGCATTACGGCTGTCCCGCGGCGGCGGTTTCATCCGAGTGGTTTATCAAGAATATTGAAACCCAGGATATCACCCATACACCGAAGGATAACATCGGGATTGTTGATTGCGGAAAAGTAACTGAAACTGCCCGGGCGTTAGCGGAACTGCTCGGGAAGATTTGTGGTGATTAGGCAGCCATTTTTTTGACGTTCAGTATACGCCGGGACTTTTTCTTTGTACGTTA
>CAYLLE010000163.1:0-6727 GCA_964384485.1 uncultured Spirochaetales bacterium
TCTGTGAAACTCTGGTTTGGATGCGGTGGTTGTTCACTCCTCCGCACATTTTGGACTGGCGGATTCCTAAGTATATATACGACTGAGGGTTAGGGTGTTTTTATGTCCACGTTCGGTGGCATTACTTTTTATTTAAGATGTTTTTTGACGGTTTGTTCTAGTTCAGAGGTAATCCGTTCTTTCAACTCCTGATATAGGTTGGTTATTGATTCATGTTTGTCATAGATTGACCAGGCTTCATCATCTAAAAGGAGTTGATACGGTTTCATCCCCAGAGCGTCAGCAATTTTCTGAAGTGTATCTGAGGATGGAAATTTCTTGCCCGTTTCTATTTCACCTATAAAACTTGTGGAAACACTGCTTTGTTCCGCTAGTTTCATCTGAGTGTAGCCTAATCTAAACCGGGCATTTTTTATATTTTTAGAAAGCAGTTCCTGAACACGGTTCATCATTCTGTCCTTGGGAAGTTTTCAAATTATGTGGGATGGGCAGTAATTGTACAATAAACTATCGGTGGTAAATTAATACCGCCAGTAGCGGTATTCAACGCTTACGGGGAATTCTGTGGACAACCGGTATGGTTTATAATAGATTTATTAACCGGAGGTTCTTTTGTCCGATACTGTATTCAACATCGATTTAGCGGTAAAGGCTGTGAAAAATTACCGGAAAGTCACCGGTATAGAGTGCATTATTGCCGACACATCTGGAAAAACCATGTTTCCGGCTCAGGAAGGAGCTTGCCTAGGCTGTCTGTTTCGTTCAGCAATGGAAGAAGTTGCGGAACACAAATGGAAATGCGAAGAATCACACCGGTACGGAGGGTATCAGGCGGAGCGGTTTGGCGGGAAGTACATCTTTTTCTGTCCCTTGGGTCTTACCCACTGGGCTTCACCGGTTATTATAAACGGCGAACTTGAAGCCACCCTATTAGCCGGTCCTGTATTGATGATCAGCCACACCGAATATCTTGAAGATGATATCATCCGGAGGCATACTGTTTCCCAGTCGGATATCCGGCGGCTTAAACAGTGTTTGAGTGAAATACCCTATGTTGAACCGGACCGGGTTACCGCACTGTCGGAATCACTTTTCTACATCGGTGCTTATCTTTCCGAAAAAAATCCTCAGGAATATTTAAAAGAGATGGATGAAATTGAACAGCAGTCGGTGATTTCTGAGTATATCCAGATCATGAAGGCTGCGGATGAAGAGGAAGATCAGAAAATTACTGAATATCCCCTGGCAAAGGAACAGGAGCTGCTCAGGTTAATTTCTTTAGGGGATAAAACAGGAGCGAAGGAGCTGCTGAACGAAATACTCGGATATGTGTTCTTTTCCAGTGCCGGAAAAATCGAAATTGTAAAAGCACGGGTGCTGGAGCTTGTTGTACTGCTCTCCAGAGCCGCCATGGAAGGCGGTGCTGATGCCAAGCTGGTTTTTGGACTGAATTTTCAGTATCTGAACCAAATAAATTCGTTCAAGACCGTAGAAGATATTTCATTCTGGCTAAGCAGAATTATGAACAGATTCACCGATTATGTATTTAATCTGAAGGACGTCAAGCATATTGATGTAATCTATAAAGCAATCGACTACATCAAAAAAAATTATATGCGGAAAATATCACTTATCGAAGTAGCTGATTACGTAATGCTGAGCCCGTCCTATTTCAGCAAGCTTTTTAAAAATGAAATGGGGTCTACTTTTAATACCTTCTTAAATCAAGTAAGGATTGATCGCGCGAAAACCCTTCTAATGGATCACACCGTACCGCTGGTGGATATTGCTTTTTTAATCGGCTATGAGGATCAAAGCTATTTTTCAAAAGTATTTAAAAAGCTGACGGGCATCAGTCCTGGAAAATACCGGGAATCTCGGGGGCTTCATAATAACCAAAGAAAGGAAAACAGCGCATGACAAGAACAATACTCGGAACGGAAGATATAAAAATGCAGGGAGACCGCGGAGCGGTGATGCTCATCCACGGATATACGGGTATTCCCGGTCATTTCCAGTTTTTGGCGGAGCAGCTGAATAAAGCCGGATTCACGGTTTTTGCTCCCCGGCTCCCCGGTCACGGAACTAACCGGAAGGATTTTTTAGGTACATCATACCGGGACTGGCTTTCCCTATGCCGGGAACTCTATACGGAATTAAAAAAGAATCATTCCGCCGTCTCATTAGGCGGTCTGTCGATGGGCGGATCCATAGCCTTGATTCTGGCTGCTCAGTTTAAACCGGAGAAACTTCTCCTTTACGCTCCCGCAGTATCCCTGAAACAGAAAATCGCCTATTTTTCGCCGTTTCTCAGATACATTATTCCCAGGACACGAAGCAGATACAATGAAGAACACGAAGATCCGGACACCCAGTACCTGGCGGAGCAGTATTGGCATTACCATGAAACGGGAATGATTGCGTCAGTGGAAAAACTCCGGAAAATGGCACTGAAAGCTCTTCCCGGTATAGTAAGCGATACCGTGGTTTTCGTTTCCCGGAAAGATAATACCGTTCCGGTTAAGGCAGCCGATATTATTATACAGAAAATCCGGTCGAAAACTAAAAAGAAGATATTGCTTTCTGATAGTTCCCATCTGCTGGTACAGGATGAAGAGAAGGTTAAGGTTGCGGCTCAGACCTTGGAATGGCTCTCGTTGTAGTTTGCGGCAGTACCATGACAATTCTTGTACTTTTTCCCGCTGCCGCAGAGACAGGGCTGCTCAGGACCCGGGGTATACACAGGCAGTTTTTCATACCGGCCGTTTTGGGTAAACTGTTCATTGAGAACATGGAGCGCCAATCCTTCTAATGGAGAAAGGGTCTTTTCGTAAAACATCTTCCATCCATCACACAGAACGGAGAGAGAGTACGGATCCTGGGAAGCGGCGAATCTATTTTTTAAACAGTCTCCTGAGCAAAATTCCAGGTAGGAACATTGCGCGCACTTAGCGTTCCAGTTCGTCTTTTGGCTGCCGAATTTCCGGTATATGCTGCTCCGTTCGAATTGCGCCCACTCGCCGGTCATAATGTTTCCAAGTTTTTTATCGGGTTCAACAAAGAAATCACAGGGATACACATCCCCGTTATGCTCAACGACGTAATACTGATTACAATTTCCGCCCATGGTGCACACGTTGTATGTACCCCGGATCAAGTGTTCCATTACCGAGTCGATATGCCGGATAGAGATTCGATGTGTATCGTTGGGATACCATTCGTCGAAAATATCCGATAAAAATTTCCCCCACTGTTTACCGTTGATTGAATAGGGAAGCAGGTTTCCCTTTTCATCAAATTCTACACAGGGAATATATTGATGATAATAAAATCCGTTTTCAACTAAGAATCGGTAAACTTCTCTCCCCCGTTCCACGTTGGACGCAGACACCAGGACTAGAATATTAAACTCAACACGGTGTTTCCTCAGCAGCTCCACTCCTTCCATTACTTTAGAGAAGGTTCCTTTTTCACCGAGATCCAGTCTGTACTTATTATGCACCTCTTCCGGACCGTCAATGCTAACGCCTAAAAGAAAGTGATAATCCCTGAACAGACGGGCAAGGTCCTCTGTGATCAGGGTTCCGTTGGTTTGGACTCCGTTGGCTGCTCTGAGTCCGGGACGTCCATATTTTTTCTGGAGTTCCACTGCCTGTTTAAAAAACTTGTATCCCATCAAAAGGGGTTCACCCCCCTGCCAGCCGAACGAGTAAAGCTGTTGCGGGGTGTTGAAATAGGAGGAAATCATCCGTTCTAATATTTCGGGGGTCATCCGGTGAATCCGCTGATCCGGATAAAGGGAGGATTTTTCCAGATAGAAGCAGTACGTGCATCGCAGATTACAATCCGCTGACGTAGGTTTTATAAGAAGCGAAAAAGGTTTTCGCGTTTGCTGCTGTTTTAAGGTTGTTTTGGCCATCACTAAAGGGTATACGATTTACAGAGCCATGAAAAGGTGGTATACAGAACTATACTATATACAGAGGTTATAATAATGATCTTTTTTATGATAAAGAAAGCGTTTTTTGATATGTGGGACAATTTTCTCCCCATTGTACTTATCAACCTGGGATTTATTCTCGTTGCAGCTCTACCGATTGTGCTCCCCCCCGCGGTTTATCCCCTTCACCCCGCATTCGGGTTCATCGCCCTTTTCGCCGGTATAATTGTGTTTTTTCTCTATACAGGCACTGTATCAATGATTACGGCGGATATTGCTGATTACAAAAAGCCGGAAATGAAGGATGTGCCGAAATACTTCAAGGAAACCTGGAAATCCAGCCTAGTCTTGGGAGTGATAATGAGTTTTCTGGGATTCATCCTGTCGATTGCTTTTCCGGTGTATTTGAATATGGGTAATATGATCGGTCTTTTGGCTTTGGTTTTTCTCTTTTGGGCGACCGTTATTTGGCTCCTCTCTAGTATGTATTATTTCCCTATCCGAGCACGCCTGGATACCCGTATTCCGAAAATCATTAAGAAATGTTTTATTCTTTTTTTCGATAACACCCTGTTTTCCCTGGCATTGGCAATAACGGTTTTAGCTGCTTTTATACTTTCCGCGCTAACGGCTTTTCTGCTCCCCGGCATAGGCACTATTCTTCTGCTGCTTCAGGTTGCTGCGAAACTGAGAATTTATAAATACGACTATTTAGAAGAAAATCCGGAAGCAAACCGCAGAAAAATTCCGTGGGACGCTTTATTGATTGATGATAAACAGAGGGTCGGTAAACGTACCTTGAGGGGTATGATTTTCCCGTGGAAAGAATAGGAGTCCTTTATGGTGACTGAACTTGTTAAAAAGGCGAAACAGGGTGAACCTGTTTTTATCACTGATGCCCGGAAGAAATTCCGGGAATACAGCGGCGAAAAAATTCCGGTTCATTGTGTCCTGGAATTAACCGGCGGAAAAGGATTACGGTATTTTGCTCTGTCCCTTCCGGTTATGAATTACATTAATGATGATGACTACCGCTTTATCCATGATTATATAACAGCAGAAATATTCAACATTTTGACAAATCTCGGGGGTAATAAACTCACCTTCTATACCGACACCGGGAATTCTGCCGCGATTAAGCTCCTTCAAGAAATGAATTCAGTATTCGGGATCGGATCACCTCTCGCGGAGAGGAAAGGATTCGGGAGATGTATCAACGTGATCGATCGGATGATAAGAGCTATCCACGGAGACAGTCATCCGCCGTTTAGTTTTGAAATCAAAAGCACGAAGGAACTTCCGGAAAATATCAGCACCCCTGCAAAGAAGAACGTCCAAGGAGACGGCTCAATTTTTATTACTTTTACCGAGGAAATTGATGATAAGATAATCTGCGGAATTGACGTTGGCGGTACCGATATCAAAACAGCCCTTTCGGTACACGGCAAATTAACCGTCCTTAAAGAATACGACTGGTTTCCGGAGAAATTCGGATACGCCCGTCTCCTGAATGATCCAATCCTCCTTATGGTGCGGCTGGTCCGACTGAAAGCATCCATAATGGAGTATTCTGGAGATTCAAACGATGAAATTGAGAAGATCAAGCCTATTCTTGACCGGGCTATGCAGAAGGACGCAGAATACGGTTTTATTTTTGATACTGTGTCCGCAGGGGAAAGGATTTTAGGCAAAGAAAATTTGATTCAGCTTGATGCTGTGGGAATGTGTTTCCCCGATGTGGTTGTAAAAGATAAAATTGTCGGCGGAGAAGTAACGAAAACCAGAGGAATGCGGGAAAACCCAGAAATTGATTACGAGATCGAATACGCCAAAATTACCGATCTTGATAAAGAGCTTCTAACCCTTTGCAGACCCGGAGGTGTTGTTAAAAACACCAACGACGGTCCGATGGCGGCCTTTACAGCGGCTGTTGAATTAGCCGCCGGAGACGGCGGCGGAGAAGTGGCCGACGGTGTGTTTGCGCATACTTTGGGAACAGAACTTGGTACCGGCTGGGTTGACGGTAACGGTACTATTCCGGAAATACCGCTTGAAACATACAATATGATTATCGATATCGGCAGTTATCCGGAACGGGAATTCGACGCGGATGATGTCCGGAGTATAAACAATTATAATTCCGGTTTGCCAGGCACCCTTCAGCGGTACACAAGTCAGAATGGGGTCTTCCGGCTAGGGCTAAAACTGCTTACAGGAAAAAATGATCACGAAGCTGCGGAATTATTCCGCCGGGGTTATCTTACAAAAACTACAGCTGACGGAAAAGATTTTATTACCGTACCTACAAGCCCGAAGGATATGCGGAAGGCCTTCCTTGAGTATATGATGGAAAAGGCAGAAACCGGAAACGAGGATGCTTATAAAGAAATCTTCCGGCAGATCGGTGTGTTCCTGGCGGTTACCTTTGAGGAAACCCAATATATCCTGAATCCTGAATCAAAGGTCCGTCATCTCTTTGGACGGCTGGTAAAGCGTAAGACATGCTTTGAAATGATGGTTGAAGGGGGGAATTCACGGGCTATGGAAATGGAAATGAGAGTCGCCGATGATTCCATAGCGAACACGCCTCTTATGAAGCAGCTGGCACAGGATGAAGAATTTACCGTCGCGCAGTTTGCCCAGGCTGTCGGAGCAATCTATTACGGAAATATGGGACTTGTATCCAAATAACCGTTTTTAAATAAAAAACTGCCCGGGCGGATCCGGGCAGTTTTTTGTTTGCCCAGCGAAGCTGGCAAACCCGGTCAGCTGAAAGAATACTGACAT